>DATDRO010000316.1:0-5785 GCA_035291685.1 Nitrospirota bacterium
CATACGAGAAATAAAAGCGCTTGTCGAAGCTCCTCAAGCCGTGGGGATCCAGGTCTCTCCCTTTATCCTCAAAGTGGTGAATGCCGCATATTATCTGTTCCCGAATGTTTCGCTCTTCGATATCAAGACCCAGGCGGCACACGGCATCCATGTAAGCGCTTCTTATCTGTTCTGGGTCATTGCCTACGGGATCGGTTACATTATTATTACCATCCTCCTTGCCGGCTTTCTCTTCAGGAGGAGAGAATTTCCATGAAATACCGCGGATTTCTGCCTGTCATGGCCCTGGCTCTTTTAATACCAATGCATATCCTGGCGCTTTCACGCATCGGGGAAGAGCAAAAAAGACTTCCTGTAAGCGATGAAAGCGCCCCGGTGATTACCGGCCCGGTTGTTCGATTGACCGCTCTCGGCAATGAAGGCCTGGTATCGGATTTCCTTTTTTTGAAAGCCGTCGTGTTTTACGGCGGCACCTTTGAGAGAAAAGGACGGCCACGGATAAAACCAGGGGAATGGAAATGGCTATTGAACATTTTAACTGCCTCAACGGATGCTGATCCCTATTTCCTTGACCCCTATTACTTTGCGGCCGGCGTCCTGACCTGGGACTCACATTTGATACGGGAGGCGAATGAACTCCTGGAGAAAGGGACCCGGTACCGGGATTGGGACTGGAAAATGCCTTTCTTTCTGGGATTTAATTATTTTTATTTTCTCCAGGACAACAACAAGGCTTCCGAGTATATGATGGAAGCCTCCAGGCGGGAAGGTTCGGGCCGCGTCATTTCGACCCTTGCAAGCCGTCTTGCGTATGAAGGCAACAGGACGGAGAACGCAATTTACTTTCTCCGGGAAATCCTGAAGAACACGGATGATCCGTCGATCAAGAATGAATATACCTTCCGGATCAATGCGCTCGAAACCATTCTCTCTCTCGAACAGGCCGTGGAAAAATACAAAAAGAAATACGGAAGCACACCCCGCGATCTGCATAAGCTGGTAGAACGCGAGATCATTCCGGCGCTGCCCAGGGACCCTTATGGCGGTGAGTTTTACCTTGATCAGCAGGGAAACGTAAAAACAACGAGCGATCTGGCAAGCATGAGTAGTCGGCGATAGGTCTGAGAATAGCATGGGAAAAAAGAAGACGTTCGCAGCTGTTATCTCCTCTTTCTTTTCTCCTCATGTTTTATGTCCAACCGTTTTAACTGTTCAATGTTCTTATTCAGATGATCGAGCGTTTTCAGCACCTGCAGCCAGTTCTGCGCCTCATTAACTTTCGCATGCTCCGGATACAGCCTCAAAAATTCCTCGAATTCCCGAAGCGCCTGGCTATAATCTCTCTGCGGGTTGTCGTAGTGGGCGAGCGCTGCGGCAAGGCGAAATTGCGCATCCGCCGCCCATGATGAATCGGGGTTGTCTCGGATCACCGTGCGATACCGGGCAACGGCATCATGGTATTTATTCTCCCTGAAGAAGAAGTCCGCCTCGCGCAGCTGCCTCCCGGGCGCCGTCAAGAAAGCGCATGCAAAAAAGGGCACAAACAACAAAAAAACGACAGCGATTCGCGCGTTTCTCACGAAGCTCTCCTTTTATCCACAACGAAAACGCTTTTTGCAATGGTCTTCGCATAGTCCTTGAGTTCGGCCGCTATTTCCGAGACTTGCAATGAATTCGTGATTTTTCGCCGCTCATTTGTTACGATGGCAATGGAAATGGTCATGATCGGAAACTCCATCTCGACACCCTGTCTGTTCTTGCCGAAGATATGTCCCAGCCGGCGGTCCTTCTCGTCATAAAAATCCGAAATGCGATGGTCGAATTGTTTGATGATCTCGCTGCTGATGTCCCGCATGTGAGAAGGCGTTGTGATCACGACGAAATCATCGCCGCCGACATGGCCGATAAAATCATCGGGCGAACCTTTTGTCCTTACCGCCTGTTCGATCAGCTTCGCCGTTTCTTTGAGGACCTCGCTTCCGTGCGCATAGCCATATCGGTCATTGAACGGCTTGAAGTTGTCGAGATCGAGCACGCAAAAGGCGATCGGCTGCCCGGATTCCAGACGTTTTTTGAGCACATTTTCGATCGCGATGCCTCCCGGCAGGCGGGTGAGGGGACTGGCGTCAAGATACATCTCCTCAAGTTTCCGGAGCCGGCCGCCCATTTCCATAAAGGCGGTTGACAGGACCCCGATCTCATCCTGCGTCTGGATCTGCGGATCATAATCGAAGTTTCCTTCGGAGATATGTTTTGTCGCCACTTTCAGTTTATCAATTGACGATGAAATATGATTTGTCACGACGAGACCCGCCACGGCGCCGGTAAAAATACTGATGAACCAGAGCATGGCGGTAGTGACAAAAGCGGTGCCGCCGATCCGGCTTATTCGTTTCATTTTTGTTTCCTGAGACGCCTTTGCTTCAGCGGACAGGGTCCTGATATGGTCGAGGAGTTTGTCTGCGGACTTTTTCAGCTTCCCATTTGAGATCGTAACGGCCTGCGCCGTGTTTCCTTTCTTGATAAGCAGCATTTCCTGCGAAAAGAGACGGGAATACTCCTTGTGCTCGTTCCCGATCGCATCGATGATGCCGGGATCACGATCAGACTGCTTTTTTATGCCGTCCAGCAAAGCACGGAACTCATCGCCCCGTTTGATGAACAGGCTGCGCATGTCCCCGCTTCTGAGTATCAGGAAGCGTTTTTCATACATGTCCTGCGCGAGAAGCGCGTCAAGCATCTTGTCGGCGGCTTCCTGTACCGGGATATCCGTTTTCACAATGCTTTTGTTTATATGATTGAGACGCTGGAAACTGATCAGGGTATAGACAGCCACTATGATGGTCAGGAGGCTCAGCGTCATGTAGCCGAGAAGCATTTTGTTCGCGATATTCAGTCGAGAAAAGAGTTTATTCGGGACGAGCCTGTCCAGTATTTCAGTCGGAATACGAATATTGATCTTAGAAAACTGGATTCGCATGAAAAAAGACTAACAAACATTTACTCTGATGTCAATACGTATTGTATTACGGAGCCTCATCCCGTATGACGGGTTCTTCAACGGAGGTTGCCTTTTCATCGCAATATTTTCGCGGTTCCGTCCCCGGCAGAAACGCATCCCGGATGCTCTGCGCGCAGTTTTCGGTGCTGAGCAGACCGGTCCGGGGATCGATCTGTTTGAAAATGATGCCGTCAGGCACGGTGAAATCTTCGGGTTCTGTGTCCCGATGAGCTTTTTTCATGAAATCGAGCCAGATCGGCAGCGCCGCTCGGGCACCGGTCTCCCTGGGGCCGATGCTTCGATGGTCGTCGTATCCGACCCAAACGCCTGCGGTGATGCCTGGTGTATAACCTATGAACCAGGCGTCGTGGTAGTCATTGGTTGTGCCGGTTTTTCCGGCGGCCGGTCTGCCGAGTTCGCGGGCCTTCCATGCCGTACCCCGTTCTATCACGCCCCTGAGAAGATTTGTTATGAGGTAAGCCGTGTCGGGCTTTATGGCCTGGTGGGGCACCGCATCATTGCTGTAGAGCACGCGGCCCGTGCTGTCGGTGATCATGAGGATCGCAGTCGGTTCCAACCGTACCCCGTGGTTTGCAAAGACGCCATAGGCGGACGTGAGTTCGAGGAGCGTCATATCGGAACTTCCGAGCGCCAGAGAAAGGTATGGCGCAAGCGGGCTCTTGATGCCGATCTTTCGGGCATACAGTATCGCCTCATCAACGCCGACCTTCTCGAGGAGGCGCACCGTCGGGATGTTGAGAGACTGAGCAAGTGCCTTGCGGAGGGTCACGGCGCCCTGGTAGGTTCTCGTAAAGTTCTCCGGAGACCACGTCTTTTTCTTGTCGAGCTTGTACGTGACGGGCGAATCATCGAGCAGATCCGCCGCGCCGAACCCACGTTCGAGCGCAGCCCCGTAAATGATCGGTTTGAAAGCGGAACCGGGCTGTCGATAGGCCTGCCATGCGCGGTTGAACTGGCTTTGGCCGAAATCCCGGCCCCCGACCATTGCGCGAATATGGCCGGTGGTCGGTTCGATCGCGATAAGCGCGGCCTGAAGAGGGGACGGGGCGCTCTTGTTTTTACCGAGACGTCTCTCGATCTTGACGAGGCCGGATTTAACGGCCTCTTCAGCGTAGGTCTGAAGATCGTCATTGATGCTCGTCGTGACATTGATCCCGCCGGAGTAGAGAATGCTCGAACCGAACCGTTCCTCGACCTTCTGGCGGATATATTCAACAAAATACGGCGCGGGGCCGCCCGCAGTTATATTCGGCTGGACAGGCAGGGGGGCTTTTTTTGCCTCGTCCGCCTGTGCCGGCGTGATCACCTGGAGAGCGACCATGCGGTTCAGTACAAACGCGCGCCTTCCCAGGGCTTGCCCGGGTTCCTTGAACGGCGAGTAGTGTTTCGGGGAACGGGGAAGACCCGCGAGAAGGGCGCATTCCGTCAGGTTCAGATCTTTGGCCGATTTTTTGAAATAGATCCGGGCTGCGGCCTCCACGCCGTACGCGCCGCTGCCGAAATAGATCTGGTTGAGATAGAGCGAGAGTATCTCGCGTTTCGTATATCGCTGTTCTATCTTGAGGGCCAGAACGATTTCTTTGAGCTTGCGGTCATAGCTCCGTTCGGGCGTGAGGAAGAGGATCTTTGCGAGCTGCTGGGTCAGGGTGCTGCCTCCCTCAACGATCCTGCCTGCGCGGACATTCCGGTAGGCCGCCCGCGCGATCCCTCGGAGGTCAAGGCCGCGATGCTTGTAAAACCTCGTGTCTTCCGTGGCAATGAGGGCCTGGATCAACTGGTCCGGGACACCGGAGAGCGATACGGGCGTTCGGTTCTCAAGATAGAATTCCGCCAGGAGCCTGTTCTTGTCGGAATATACCCGGGAGGTTATGCTCGGCTTATATTCTTCGAGCGTCTGGACCTCGGGCAGGTCCCAGACCGAAAAGAGAACAAATCCCGCTGAGCCGCCGATGAGCGCGGCTGCAAGAAAGAGGAAAAGAGTGAATATAGGGCTTCTTGTATTTACCACGTTGGTAATTATACAACGGTCCGCTGTTAAAGTAAACCCCGTTAGAGAACGAGTTCTCTTGCGGCTGCAGTATAGAGCTTTTACCCCTTGAGAGCCGCTTCGCTCAAGGCTATTTCTAACGAGATTTATACCGCAAACGGTAACGGTATGAAATTAACCGCATCCGTTATTTAAAAAATATTTATTATGGATGGTCCTGTCTTTCCGCCATAAGTGTTTTTTATACCTTCTTCGAATGATTTTATGGATTATTTGATTGAATAATAATATTTTCCTTGACAACTTTGCCATCGTTATAATAACATAACGACGCTTTTGCAAAGTGCAACATTTTTGTTATGCGTTTCGCTCATGCACCGTTCTTATTTGAAAGGGGAGAGCAAAAAATGGTACGGCATTATTTAAAGATCGTGATCTTCATGCTCATCATCGGCATTGCCATGCTACCGGCGGGGGCTGCCTTCGCGTCGTCGGACGCTCCGTCCGTGCATGCCGAACACGCGGCATCAGCGGCTCCTGCGCCGCCTGCTTCAACGACACCCTGGTGGATCTGGCCGTTGTCCCTCTTCCTTGTCACGTTCATCCTGGGAATCCTGGCCGTGTTAGGCGGCGTGGGAGGCGGAGTGCTCTTTGTTCCGATCGTGGGCGGTTTTTTCCCGTTCAACATTGATTTTGTGAGGGGCGCCGGTCTTCTTGTCGCTCTGGCAGGGGCGCTCGCGGCCGGGCCGGGCCTGCTGAAAAGGAACCTCGCGAGC
>DATDRO010000317.1:0-3484 GCA_035291685.1 Nitrospirota bacterium
CAGCTTTCCCTGGCAATCTACGCAGACCACTTTACACCCGGTACGGAACCCGGGGTCGATGGCGAGAACGTTCTTGCCCCCAAGAGGCGGTGCAAGCAAAAGTTGGCGCAGGTTCTCTGCGAAAACCCTGATTGCTTCGGCGTCGGCACGTTCCTTTGCGGCAAGCCGGACCTCGCCCTCCATGGAGAGCGAAAGGAGCCGCTTGTAGCTGTCATGGGCCGCGAGTTTGACCTGTTGGGAGGCGGGCGAATCGCCTTTTACGAACAGCGTTTCCAGCAGCGCAAGCGCGTCTTCCTCGGGCGGGACCGCCCGAAGTATCAAGAAGCCTTCCTTTTCTCCCCGCCTCATGGCCAGAATGCGGTGAGAGGGGGCGGAAGAGATCGGTTCCTGCCAGTCGTAATAATCCTTATACTTGATCCCCTCTTCCTCTTTTCCCAAGATTTCCCTGGTCTTGAACATCCCTTGGGAAGAATAGAACTCACGCATCTTTGCCCGCGCATTCTGGTCCTCGTTCACCCACTCGGCAATGATGTCGCGTGCCCCGGCAAGCGCATCGTCCGCTGTTTCGACGCCCTTCTCCTTGTCGATGAATGCAGCGGCTTCCGCAGCGGGATCGATCCCGGTCTCCTGGGAAAACAAACGCTGAGCCAGAGGCTCCAGACCTTTTTCTTTTGCGATCGTCGCCCTCGTTCTCCGCTTCGGACGATACGGAAGATAAATGTCCTCGAGCACCGTCATGGTCCCGGCGGCAAGGACCTTTGCTTTCAGCTCATCCGTAAGCTTTCCCGTTTCTTCGAGAGATTTCAGGACCGCCTCGCGACGCTTGTCCAGTTCACGCAGCTGCGCCAGCCTGTCGCGGATCGCCAGAACAGCGACCTCGTCGAGCGACCCGGTGGCTTCTTTCCGGTAGCGCGAGATGAACGGGACCGTGGCGCCTTCATCGAGCAGTGCGGCGCAGGCGAGCACCTGCTTTTCACTGATTGAGAGTTCCTGCGCGATTATGGTGATGTGCGATGTCATCAAATTCCTTTCATGGAAAATCAATTTTCACATTAAGACACAAAGACCACCTGCAAAAACCTGGAAGACTTGTCTCGCGCAAAGACGCCAAGTCGCAAAGAAAGCCCCTAACGGATTCCCGGGCTTTAAGTCCCCGTATCAAACACAATGACACGAAGAAGGCACTTTGAATGAAGGGCTGCATATATTAGCAAATGTGGGAGGAGATGTAAAGAAGAAGAAACGTGAAAATCACGGCAGCATGGCTGCCTCGGTCCATAAATAAAAAATTTCCTGTATTTCTCTGCGATCTCCGCGTCCTCTGCGGTGAAAAATGACTTTAGTTCCTGAATACAGATAAATAGTTGAATTGACCGACTTCCGTCGTCTTGACGAGCCGAAATCCATAACCGGAAAGAAAATTTTCCAACTCATCAGGCGAGATCCGGATCTGAACAGGCGGTCCGGGGGGACCTTGCGTTTTAATGAATTCAATGACGGCCAATAACCCTTCCGGTTTCAAAACTCTTTTTACTTCTTTCAACGTGCCCTTCTCTGCGTGATCTTCGATGAGGTCGTGCAGAACGGTTGCCATAAGGCAAACATCTATGGAATGGTCCGCAAACGGAATATGTTTATTGATATCGGCAACGCTCGCATGAATATTTGCAATCTGTCCGGCTGTAGTCTCCTGAATCAAAAAATCGATTCCTTCCTGCCACAGGTCAACTGCATATATTTTACCCTGCTCGCCTATATATTCTGACGCGGCAATCGAATACAGGCCGCGTCCGCAGGCCAGGTCAAGCAGGACCGATCCTTTTTTCAATTGCAGTTCAGAGAAAAGCTTTTTCGAATCGATCAGGTCGAAACTGCTTTTCCCGGCGGCAATCGGCTTCTCGTTCAAAGTTCCTCCTAACGGACTTTCTTCATATCTATGACCACCAGCCGGTCGGTCCCCGATTCCGCGCCCCAGACTTCGCCCGGACGCCCCAGAAGCTGGCGCACGTTCGCGCCCTTACGATCGCTCGGATAGCTGGTGAATTTTCCGGTTTTCGGCTCAAAGCGCACAATGGCGTTTGCCCCGAAATCCGTCAGCCAGACATCGTCCCTCTCATCCACATACACTGCATACGCGCGGGGAGATCCACCCGGCAGTTTCCAGCCCTGCCAATCCCCGGTTGTAGGATCATAAACGCTCACCTGCCCCGAGTTCCATTCGCTTACCCAGATTCTTCCCTTTGAATCAGGCCAGACGCGGCGCGCGCCCTGTCCCAGAGTGGGCGGCTGGATCACGACAGCCTTGCCCGTTGCGGTATCGATCCGTGCAATATGGCTGCCCGCGAGAGAGGCATAGTAAACTTCTCCGCCCGACGTCGCGGTGATGCCGTAGGGACCCCGGCCGCGGGGAGCATCGAACACCTGCATGCCCCCTGTTTTCGGATCAAACCGTCCGTACACTCCGCTCTGACCGGTGAACCAGAGAACGCCGTTCTTATCGAACGTCGCGGTATTAAGGTTTGCATACGTCCTGCCTTCGGGCAGAGGATAGACCTTGATTGCTTTGGTTTTCGGATCGACGCGCACAATGGCGTTGAGACCGCTGTCCGTCACCCATGCCGCGCCGTCAGGACCGATGATGACCCCGTGGGGAGCGGAACCGTTACCGAGAGGGACTTCCACAACCTTGCCTGTCGCGGGATCAAGCCTGCCGAGCGAAGCCTTAGCCTGGGCCGTGTACCAGACCGTTCCATCAGGCGCCGGAGCAACATCATGGGGCTGGGA
This sequence comes from Nitrospirota bacterium, assembly GCA_035291685.1. Lineage (GTDB taxonomy): Bacteria > Nitrospirota > UBA9217 > UBA9217 > UBA9217 > DATDRO01. The sequence continues at coordinate 2,785 of DATDRO010000317.1, forward strand.
GCCCCGAGGGACAGGGTAATAGCGGACCTCCTGCGCGCTGGAGGCTGCACTAAATGCCGTCAGGACCAGAAACGCAGAAAGAAAAAAGATCGATTTTGATATTGTATTTTTGGAGTATCGCATGACACCCTCCTTTCCGAAGCATCTGTTTCATCCTTGGGCAGAGACAAAACAGAACATCCCTTTCATAGCATTATTATACAACTATCAACCAGCCAAAGCATGGCTCCGAGACGCGCTTTACGGCAACATGGTTGCCTCGGTCCATAAGAAACAAAGGTGAGGGGCACGGGAACTTTCCTCGGACCTCCCTTGTCTAATGAACCAGAACAGGATAAGAACCGACGCGTTTACGGCAACATGGTTGCCTTGGTCCATATTTAAAAAGGAGGTCCATATGAACAGAATTATCGTATCAGCGTTACTCATCCTTGCCGCAGGCATCGCTTCAGGGCAGTCGGGTTCGGCCCAGCAAAAAGAATCCGAGGACAAAACTCTGTCACCTTACTTTTTCGTTAAGAGTGACGACCCGGCCATTGACCGGCTTCCGCTCAAAGCCACATCAGCAATCGTGAACATCGCCGGGGTGATCGCGGACGTAAAGGTCACGCAGGTTTACAAGAACGAAGGCAGGCATCCCCTGGAAGCGATCTATGTCTTCCCCGCCTCGACCCGGGCCGCGGTCTATGCAATGAAGATG
>DATDRO010000318.1:0-3493 GCA_035291685.1 Nitrospirota bacterium
GCGCCTTGATGGGAGTTCTCTATGACGTCTCGGTCGTCGCAATCATTTCCTTCTCGGTTGCCGCGCAGCTGGCCTCGATCCCGATGTTCCTCCTCGTGGCAAGGGAGGGCAAACATTTGCACCATGAATGAGCTGCCATGTTGAACGATTATCAGAAAAGAGGACTTTCGATAACGCTCCGCATCGTGGAGGAAAACGTCGAGTACATCGAACAACTTCTGAAAAGCCGCGGATACTCCGGGGTTCTTTACGAAACCCGATATGATTTGACGGACGAAATCCGCGACGAGTTGTCGAAAAGGATCCCTCTGGTGCGAGCAGAGCTCGGAAGAATCGCCGACACATTTCAACTTGTAAAGAAAAACGAAGCTGCAAGCAATGCGGCCTTCGTCAAGCTACCCTATTGCTGGGAGATCCTGGAGAATGCGAAAGCGAAACGTTTGAGACAGTACGGAGACATTGCGGAAGGTCTCGGGGGCAAGCTTGATCCCCATCTGGATACGTTGATCCGCATTCTTGGAGAAATGGAGCGCATCCTGCTTGTCGTTCGGAAGTCTTAGGAGGAGGTTTGGAATGCTTGAAATCGACATCCCGGGTTTCGGCTTTGTCCGGGCGGAGCATCTGGTGAGCGATTTCACGGGAACCCTGTCCGTGGACGGGAAATTGCTCGCGGGGGTCAAGGAGCGCCTGCAGGTTCTCTCGGAAATCCTGAAGATACACATTGTGACCTCCGACACCTTCGGGACGGTGCACTCCGAAATGAAGGACATGAGCTGCTGCGTCCACGTTCTTTCCGGAGTCAACCATGATCTTCAGAAGGAAGATTACATAATCAAACTGGGCTCGGAGAAGGTGATCGCGCTCGGTAACGGAAAGAATGACCGCAAGATGCTGAAGGCGGCAAGGGTCGGAATTTCGGTGCTGGAAGGCGAAGGATGCTCCGCTGACGCCATGAAAGGTGCGGACATCCACGTCAGGGGCATCGAAGAGGGATTGAACCTCATGCTCCATCCCGACAGGTTGAAAGCAACATTGCGATTCTGACCTTGCGCCGATCTCCCTAAAGCTTGCGCGTCCTCGGCGAGAACGCTATAGTGAAAGTCATAAAGGCGATGGAGTTCGCCTTTAACCGCCCGACGGGCTGATGACTCCTACGGATTCGATACGACGGAGGAGTCTTTGTGGTGGTGTCCCTCGCCAGGTACCTCGGCCCGCTTTGCGTGGGCGTCTCACGGCTTCAGCAACCTGTACAGAATCATCGTCCATTCACACGTAGCATGAGGCACCCTGAAGATCGATCGCAGTGCGGAGGTGTCGCCGACCCTCCGCCCGAGCCGATCGGAGCTCAAGGTGTCGTCCGATGACCTTCCGCAGCATTCTCTTTCCGAAGACAGGCGCCTGTGCCCCGGACGAGGAACTGGCCGCCCCCGATTTTTTTGTCGATCTCAATCTCGATCAGATTGTCGCTACCGCCACGGCCGGCAAAGAGGAATACAACCTGAAGCCTTTCTTCTACATGCCCCTGCACGATTCCGACGCCGTCACCTGGCGTCACGAAATCATGCAGGATCTCGAGGCCGCCCCCCTGCTCGGCAACATCAACGCATTCGCCCAAAAGATGCGCGCAATGCGCGAGCATCTTACTCAATCCGAGAGGCTGCGCTACAAACTTCAGAAAGTGCGCTGGTTCCTTGATGCAGTCGACATCTATTGCGATGCCGTGACCCGCTTGGCTCACGACCTGTCCGTTGCGGAACTGAGATCGCGTGGTCTGTTAGCGTTCCGGGAATATGTAACCCTCTATGCCGGGTCCGATTCCTTCACCTCCCTTTTTGAACGAACCAAAAAGCTCATAGCCGGTCTCTCCGCGATCCGTTTCACCTTGCTTATCAACGGTCTCCGCGTAGAAGTCCGTCACTACGAGGGCGAGCTCGATTACGCCGCGGAGGTCGCGGCAACATTCGAGAAATTCAAACGGGGAGCCGTCAATGAATACGCTTTCAAATTCCTCGACTCACTGCAGATGGACAGCGTGGAAGAAAAAATCGTCGCACTGGTGGCCCGTTTGCATCCGGAGATTTTTTCCGCACTTGAACAATACTGCACGGCAAACAAGGACTTTCAAGACCGCACGATCGTCACATTCGATCGTGAGATCCAATTCTATGTCGCCTATCTGGAGCATGTCGCCTCCCTAAGAAAAGCGGGCTTGAATTTCTGTTATCCGTGCGTCGGCCGGGCATCCAAGGAGGTCCGCAGCGTTCAGGGGTTCGATCTGGCCCTGGCCGGCAAACTCATCGCCGAAGGCGGCACTCTCGTCTGCAACGACTTTCACCTCCAGGATGGCGAGCGCGTCATCGTTGTCTCCGGTCCGAACCAGGGCGGCAAGACGACATTCGCCCGCACCTTCGGTCAGCTGCATTACCTTGCGATCCTGGGCTGTCCCGTCCCCGGCACGCACGCGCGGCTCTTCCTCTTCGACCGCCTTTTCACGCATTTCGAAAAAGAGGAAAACATCCAGAATCTCCGTGGCAAGCTCCAGGACGACCTCATAAGGATTTACCAAATCCTGGAGCGCTCCACTCCGAACAGCATTATCGTCATGAACGAGGTCTTCATGTCCACGACCTTGCGGGATGCCATCGCCCTGAGCAGGAAGATCGCGGGCAAGATCATGGCGCTGGACCTTCTGTGCGTCTGGGTGACGTTCATCGACGAGTTGGCGTCATCGAGTGAGAAGACCGTGAGCATGGTCAGCACGGTCGTCCCCGAGAATCCGGCGCTGCGGACCTTCAAGATCCTGAGAAGACCCGCGGACGGGCTCGCCTACGCGATGTGCATCGCGGAGAAATACCGCCTTACCTACGCTATGGTCAAGGAGCGAATCGGCTCATGAAGGCGTGCCTCCTGCATCCAGAGCAGGATGTCGACCTGCGACAGCCGTTGCCGTGGAATGCGGAAGCGCTGGTGAAGGACCTAGGGTTGGACATCCTGTTCCACGCAATGGCAGGGTCCGACATATTCGTTCTCGACGTGGTAAGAAGGGTGGTTTTGTCGAACGCGGATAATGATATTGAAACGATCCGATACCGGCAGGGCGTTCTGCAAGATTGCCTGAACCACTCCGCCGTGATGCGAGATCTTTATGCTGTTGCCGTCGAGGCGGCAGAACACGAGAAGAAGCATTTTTTCGGCACCACGCTCATGCGCTATCCCGATTGGGTGTTACGGCGGTCGATCGAACTATCGGAAATGTTTCTCGGCACGATCAAGAAGCTGAGGAAGATTACCGATTTGCATGCCGACAAGTTCGTCTCAGAGGGGTGGACCGCCTTTTTCGCAACCTTGCAGGAAGAGCTCAGTGACGAGTACATCGCCCGCGCCCACGATCACGTGGAGCTACTGAAGTTTCGCAACGGGATGTTACTCGGCGCCGGATTGGGCAAGGGGAATATGGGCACACGCTATGCCCTCCACGTCCCGCCCCAGGCGT
>DATDRO010000319.1:0-8147 GCA_035291685.1 Nitrospirota bacterium
AGAAGTCAGGAGTCAGGAAGAAAAAGGCGAAGAGCGCGGCGCTCAAGTCCAACTTCACGCAGCCCCAGTATGAGCAGGTGGTGCTCAAGGCGAAAGAATACATCAAGGCCGGGGACATTTTCCAGGTTGTGCCGTCACAGAGGTTCCAGACCAGGATCACGATCGAGCCCTTCGAAATATACCGGGCGCTCCGTATCATCAACCCGTCGCCCTACATGTATTTCCTGCGATGCGGGGACACGACCGTTGCCGGGGCGTCTCCGGAGGTGATGGTCAGGCTCGAAGGGGACAGAATAGACCTCCGGCCGATCGCGGGCACGCGCAGGCGCGGGGCAACGGAAGAGGAAGACCAGGCGCTTGCCGCGGAGCTCCTTGCAGACCCGAAAGAGCGGGCGGAGCACATCATGCTCGTTGACCTCGGGAGGAACGACGTGGGGCGGGTGAGCGAGCCGGGCAGCGTGAACGTGAGCGAGCTCATGGTCATCGAGCGCTACTCCCACGTGATGCACATCGTCTCGAACGTGCGCGGAAAGATTTCCGGTGGCAGAGACGCCTACGACGTGATACGGGCCTCGTTTCCCGCGGGCACGGTCTCGGGCGCGCCCAAGATCCGCGCCATGGAGATCATCGACGAGCTGGAGCCGACGCGACGCGGCCCCTACGCGGGCGCTGTGGGGTATTTCGGCTTTTCCGGGAACATGGACACCTGCATCACCATCCGCACCCTGATCATCAAGGACGGCATGGCATATATCCAGGCCGGCGGCGGCGTGGTTGCGGACAGCGATCCTGCCGCGGAATACCAGGAGACGGTGAACAAGGCCAAGGCCATGATGCGCGCGGTGGAGATGGCGGAGGAAGGGTTGGATTGATAATCCGAAAGTGATGGGGCGTCTATCGGCGACGAAGCCCGTATCGTAGATCGGGAAACGGTAACGGTAAAAACGAACAACGTAACCGCTGAACGAAACGGGCATCGTAACCGTAACCGCCTGACTTAACCTGTGTTGTTTTAGGAAGGTTTACCATGTTATTAATGATCGACAATTACGATTCCTTTACCTACAACCTGGTCCAGTATTTCGGCGAGCTGGGACAGGACCTGAAGGTCTACCGGAACAACAAGATCACGATAGCCGAGATCGAGGCCATGAGGCCCGAACGGATCGTGATCTCGCCCGGGCCGTGCACGCCGAAAGAGGCGGGAATATCCATTGACGTGATCAAGCACTTCGCGGGCAAGCTCCCGATCCTCGGCGTGTGTCTCGGGCATCAGTCCATGGGAGAGGCCTTCGGCGGGGACGTGATCCGCGCGCCGTACCTCATGCACGGCAAGACCTCGATCATCCACCACGACGGAAAGACGATCTTTGCGGGGCTCCCGAACCCTTTCGAGGCCACGCGCTACCATTCGCTCATTATCAAGCGCGAGACCCTGCCGCCGGTGCTCGAGATATCCGCGTGGACCGAGGACGGCATCATCATGGGCGTGCGCCACAAGCAGTACAAGGTGGAGGGCGTGCAGTTCCATCCCGAGTCGATTCTGACCGGCGCGGGGAAGGATTTGTTAAGAAACTTTTTGAAGCTATGATTATTGATCAGAGATGAAGACGATAAAAATCAACGGCATCAGGAGAAATGGAGAAAGGGGGAGAAATGGAGCGGAAAAAGACCAAATCGTGATTTTTTCTCCCTTTCTCCAACTTCCCCCTTTCCCCTAAAAAGGTTGTAGGTTTTTATGAGTTAGGAGATCCAATGATCAAAGAAGCGATTGCAAAGGTTGTCGGGAAAATAAACCTCTCGGAGCAGGAGGCCGAGACTGTGATGCGGGAGATAATGCAGGGCGAGGCCACGGACGCGCAGATCGCCTGCTACATCACCGCGCTTCGCATGAAGGGCGAGACCGTTGAAGAAATCACCGGCTCGGCAAGGGTCATGCGCGAGAAGGCCGTGCCGATCAAGCTCGACGCAAAATACCAGGTAGACACCTGCGGCACGGGCGGGGACATGGCCCACACCTTTAATATTTCCACCACGGTGGCTTTTGTTGTTGCCGGGGCGGGAGTCACGGTCGCGAAGCATGGCAACCGGTCGGTGTCGAGCAAGAGCGGAAGCGCGGACGTTCTCCAGGCGCTCGGCATCAATATCGAGATCCCTTCGCACCGCGTAGAGGAATGCATCCGGGAAGTCGGCATCGGGTTCCTGTTCGCGCCTATGATGCACCTGGCGATGAAGTACGCGATCGGCCCACGCCGTGAGATCGGCATCCGCACGATCTTCAATCTTCTTGGTCCGCTCACCAATCCCGCGGGCGTGAAGTCCCAGATCATGGGGGTGTATTCGGCTGATCTGACCGGGCTTCTTGCCCGGGCCCTCGGAAATCTCGGCATCACGCACGCGTTCGTGGTGCACGGGATGGACGGACTTGACGAGATAACGACCACGGACAAAACCAAGGTGTCAGAGTTCAAGAACGGGAAGGTGAAAGACTTCTTTATTCATCCGTCCGATTTCGGTTTCTCTCTTGGCAAGGCCGAAGACCTGAAAGGCGGGGACGCCAGGGAGAATGCGGGGATCACGGTTGAAATTCTCAAGGGGCAGAAGGGTTCCCGGCGCGATATCGTGATCCTGAACTCCGCGGCAGGCCTTGTGGCTTCCGGTCGGGCAAAGGATTTTAAGGACGGGATCAAGCTCGCGGCGGAGTCCATCGATTCCGGCGCGGCGATGAAGAAGCTGGAGATGCTGAAGCAGTTTACGAATAAAACGTAAGGACAGAAGTCAGTAGTCAGTAGTCAGGAGTCAGAAGTAGGCTGAATGATTTTAGACGAGATCGTCGCATATAAAAGAACGGAGCTGGTTGAGACGAAACGCGCCGCGCCGCTTGCAGAGCTTAAGGCAAAGGCCGCGAGCATGGAGCCTACCCGCGGTTTTCGAGAGGCACTTGCCGGTGAAGGAGAGATGCGGCTCATCGCTGAGGTGAAGAAGGCCTCGCCGTCTAAAGGCGTGATACGCGAGGACTTCGATCCCGTGAAGATCGCCCGGACCTATGAAGAATCCGGCGCGTCGTGCCTCTCGGTGCTTACGGAAAAGAAGTTCTTTCAGGGAAAGCTCGGATATCTGGACGACATCGGAAAGGATGTCCGGCTGCCGCTTTTGCGCAAGGACTTCATCATCGACGAATATCAGATCTACGAAACGCGAATTGCCGGCGCTGATGCCCTGCTCCTGATAGTCGCCTGTCTTGGCCATCACCAGTTGGAAGACTATCTCGGCCTCGCTGGGCGGCTCGGTCTCGATGTTCTTATCGAGGCGCATACGTATAAGGAGCTGGACAGGGTATTGCTCACCGGGGCAAGGCTCGTCGGGATCAATAACCGGGACCTGGCGACGTTCAAGGTGGATCTGCGGACGACGCTCGAGCTTTTGAAGGACATCCCCGATGACTGTATTGTAGTGAGCGAGAGCGGCATCAATACCCGTGAGGACGTGCTTTTGCTCCAGAAGGCCGGGGTGGATGCCATCCTCGTCGGCGAGAGCCTGATGCGGGAGAAGGACATCGGGAAGAAAGTGAAAGAACTTTTAGGGAAGGGCTGATTTTACCGCCGAGACCGCGGAGTGCGCAGAGAATTCAAGATTTAAACGTTGCGCGCTTTGCGCTTCTGCGAGAGAAAGGCTTTATCATGGTCAAGATAAAAATCTGCGGCATAACGAACCTCGACGACGCACTGGCAGCGTCGGAACTCGGAGCTGACGCGCTCGGATTCAACTTCTTTGCCCAGAGCCCGCGCTACGTGGAGCCGCAGAAGGCGGCCGAGATCATTTATCAGCTTCCGCCCTTTGTTATTCCCATCGGCATCTTCGTGAATGAACGTGAGGAGAAGGTGCGCGAGGTCCAGGCGCTGACCGGCATCCGGGTGGTCCAGTTTCACGGCCAGGAAGGGCCCGAATTCTGCGAACGGTTCGAGAACCGGGTGATCAAGGCGTTCCAGGTGAAGGACCGGGAAAGCCTGCACAGCCTTGTTCACTACAAGGTGAGCGCGTTCCTTCTGGACAGTTATAATGACAAGCTTCCCGGAGGCACGGGCGTTACCTTTGACTGGCACCTCGCTGTTGTCGCGAAAACATTTGGTAGAATTATTCTTGCCGGCGGGCTGACGGTGCAGAACGTTGCCGAGGCCGTGAAGCTTGTACAGCCGTATGGCGTGGACGTTGCCGGCGGAGTTGAGAAAGAGAAGGGGCTCAAAGACCATGCAAAACTCAAAAAATTCATATCCGAGGTCCGGAAGGCGGCGAGGCCATGACAATACCGGATAAAAAAGGCCACTTCGGCATATACGGCGGAAAGTTCGCGCCCGAGACGCTCATGCCCGCGCTCACGGAGCTTGAGGCCGCGTACCTCGCGGCGAAGAAGGACAAAACGTTCCTGGTCGAGCTCGATTATTATTTCCGGGAATTCATAGGCCGTCCCACGCCTCTCTATTTCGCAAAGCGACTCACGGACCATTTGGGCGGCGCGAAGATATATCTCAAGCGCGAAGACCTCTGCCACACCGGCGCGCACAAGATCAACAATTCTCTCGCACAGGTGCTTCTCGCCAAACGCATGGGCAAGACCCGCGTGGTTGCCGAGACGGGCGCGGGCCAGCATGGCGTTGCGACGGCGACTGCGGCGGCAATGTTCGGGCTGGACTGCGAGGTCTACATGGGCACGGAAGATGTTGCCCGGCAGTCGCTCAATGTCTTCCGCATGAAGCTCCTCGGGACCGTGGTGCGGCCGGTCGACATCGGCAGCAAAACGCTCAAGGACGCCATCAACGAGGCCATGCGCGACTGGATCACGAACGTTGCGAACACGCATTACGTATTGGGCACGGTCTTCGGTCCGCATCCCTTTCCCATGATGGTGCGCGATTTCCAGTCCGTGATCGGACGCGAAGCGAAGAAACAGATCATGAAGCTGGAAAGCCGGCTGCCGGACTGCCTCGTTGCCTGCGTGGGAGGCGGGTCGAATGCAATGGGCCTGTTCTATGAGTTCCTGGGCGAGCCATCCATCAAGATGTACGGTATCGAAGCAGGGGGGCTCGGCATTGAGCGGGGAAAACATGCCGCCAGGTTCGCCGGTGGGTCTCTCGGAGTGCTACAGGGCTGCAAGACCTTCGTGCTCCAGGATGAGCAGGGTCAGATCGAGATGACCCATTCTGTTTCCGCCGGCCTTGATTATGCCGCTGTCGGACCCGAACACGCCCTCTATCACGATACAGGCCGTATCGAGTACACGTACGCTGTTGACGAAGAAGCGATGGAGGCGTTCGATCTTCTCTCACGCCTCGAAGGGATCATCCCGGCGCTCGAGAGCGCCCACGCAATTGCCTACTGCCTCAAGCTTGCGCCGACGCTCGGGAAGGACAAGGTCATCATCGTTAACCTCTCCGGCCGCGGAGACAAGGACGTGATGCAGGTGGCGAAGATAAAAGGCGTTGAGCTGTAGCTCCGTTCAAACCGTATAGACAGCAACAACTGAGCTCCTTTGCCACTTCAAACGCCGGGCATTCGTTAGCCAGCCGATAATTTTGCTATAATAAGCAGAATGCAGCACGTCGTGAGAGACGTGCATGAGGTCTGTGCGGGCCGGATAGGAGCACATGAATTTTCAGAACTCTTTACCCCTGTCTCAGAACATGATGATCCTCGCGGCTGCTTCGGGGGACCAGATAAGCGGGACCTATGGGGAAAAGGGGCACGGGCTGTTCACCTATTTTCTGCTAAAAGGCATTAAGAACGAAGATGTGGTGAAAGAAGACGGCACCCTGGAGACGAAGGACTTGTTCTCCTACCTCAAATCCCAGGTAGAGCGCATCGCCAGAAAGCAGTACAACAACGAACAGACGCCGCAGTTGCTCGAACCGAAGAAGTAATGATCGTAGTCGTCGCGGGCACCGTCTGCAAGGATGTGATTCAGGCGGCGAGGATCCGGGGTGTGGAGTTGCGATTGCGAGTAACAAGAGGAAATGAATTATGAAAAAATTATCAGCATATATTTTAATCCTTGCAGCATTCAGCTTTCTTAATGGATGTGTGTCTATGACACCTTTAAGTTCGGCAGCCAGAAGTGGCGACATCAAAGCTGTTAAAAACTTATTGGCTAAGGGCTCTAATGCGTGTGAAAAAGGAGGCTTTGGATCCACACCATATATGTGGGCTTTTATGAGTCTACCGGATACCAATGCATGCAAAAATGAAATTTACAGAATATTGATGGACAATGCGTATGAGTTATTCACTAAGGGCGGTCAGTGCCCGTTATTACTGTTCTATGCCGCAGGCGGCGGGTGCGATGATATAACGAAGAAACTTCTGGAAAAAGGATACGATCCTAATGAACGATATGAGAATTTTACCGCGTTGAGTTTTGCGGCATTTTACGGTCAACTGGAGACTGCAAAACTATTGATCAATAGAGGCGCGGATTTGGATTCAGCGATAGACGGGCTGGAAGGACATGCATCGGCAAATTTGCCTTACTTGAGCTCTCCCGATAATAGAAAAGCATATGATAAGGCCAATTTGGCTGTTAAAAAGCTCAATAAACTTAAGTCCGGGCAGGGAGAGCCCAAAACGAATGTTGCTGCAGAAACAACGGCTGTTCCTGTCCTGAAAAACTCAATAATAAAATCCGATATTGACGAACTGCCCGCAACAAAGGCAAAGCCCAACAAAAACGCATATGCAATACTCATTGGAATCGAGAACTACCGCCAGAAACTGCCAACAGCGGATTTTGCAACTCAGGATGCGAAGCTGGTAGCAGATTACCTTATAAAGGTCATGGGATATCCTGAAGAGAATGTTGTAATGCTTATGAACGATCATGCGGCACTGGGGGATTTTGTAAAATATTTTGAAAAGTGGCTGCCGAACAATGTGGAAAAGGACAGTACAGTGTTTGTGTATTATTCCGGGCATGGGGCGCCGAATCCGAAGAGCGGCGATGCATATCTTGTCCCCTATGACGGCGATCCATCCTTTATCGCCGAGACGGGGTATTCGTTGAAAAGAATGTATGATGCCCTCGGCAAACTGCCTGCCAAGGAGATCATTGTCGCTCTCGACTCCTGTTTCTCCGGCGCCGGAGGCAGGTCGGTCATCGCAAAAGGCTCGCGACCACTGGTCATGAACCTTCAGACGGCAGCGGCTTTACCGGCCAACATGACCGTCCTGTCCGCATCCTCCAGTGAACAGATCAGTTCGACCTATGACGAGAAGGGGCACGGCTTGTTTACGTATTTCATGCTCAAAGGCATCAAGAATGAGGATGTGGTCAAGCCGGACGGCTCGATTGCGATCGGTGATTTATTCGGCTATATTAAACCTCAGGTAGAGCGGATCGCCCGGAAGCAATACAACAACGAGCAAACGCCGCAGTTGATTGGAGCGAAGAAAGATTAATGTATATGAAAAATATTCTATATATCATCGTAATTTTATTAATTCCTATAATCTCCTTTGCTGCTGAACAGCCTGTTCTCGTCGAAGCGACGGGCGAGGCGCAAATGGGAGAAATGGACACGCCGAAGGAAGTGATGGCGCGGGCCAAGAGGGACGCCCAGAACAAGGCGGTTGAAAAAGCGGTGGGGGCCTTCATCCAGGCTCATACCCTGGTCTCGAACAATCAGGTCGCCGAAGACCTGGTGTATGCCTCGGTGCGGGGGAAGATCGAGAAGACGGAGATCATTCGAGAAGGCTGGGATGAAAAGGACAGGAACCTTTATCGCGTGGCTCTCAAAGTTCTTGTGGAACCGGTCTATCCGGAAAAAGGCCAGGGCATATCCCTGAAGATGTCCCTTTCGAAGAGCGTTCTGAAAGAAGGGGAAGAGGCAAAGGTCTTCTATCAGGCGAACAGCGACTGCTACATTTATATCTTTTCGATCGCCGCGGACGGATCGGTGACCCTGCTTCTGCCGAACTCCGTGGATAAGGATAATCATGTCACACAGGGAAAGGCGTACGAATTCCCTTCCGCGGGCAGTCCCATACGGCTGCAGGCGATGTTCCTTCCCGGTTACAAGGAAAAGTTCGCCGAGGAGAGGATCAAGATCATCGCGACGAAGAACGAGGAGGCCATTGTGCCCCTGGGATTTCAGGAGGCT
>DATDRO010000320.1:0-19904 GCA_035291685.1 Nitrospirota bacterium
AGTTATAAGTTAATTTAACAGGAGGGACTTCGATGCAGAAACAAATGGCAGCAGCAATTCTGGTGGTGAGTTTGGTGTTTTCATTCGCGGGATGTAAAAAGGAAGAGCAGAAGCCGCAGTTGCCTGCAGGCCATCCGGGCATGGAAGGCGGCATGCCGCAGATGGGGATGCAGAACGCGCCCAAGATCGACCGGAAGGTCGTTGTTTCGAAGGAAGTGAAAGCGAAGTGGAAGGCCGTGAAGCTTGTCATCGCGGACAAGGGAGCCAAGACCTCAAAAGAATATACTGTCGCCATCGGTTCGGACCTCGCTGTGCCGAATACGAAAGTGACCATCAAGGTGCTCGCGTTCCTGCCGCAGTTCTCGATGGGCGATCAGGAGATCACCTCGAAGTCGAACGAGCCGTTGATGCCCGCAGCGCAGGTGGTGATCCAGGAACCCGGCAAGCCGGAATGGAAAGGATGGCTCTTTGCCGCGGCGCCGGATATGCACCCCTACGAACATCAAAAGGTGGGAGTCAAGCTCGCAGGCGGGGTGGCGAAGTAACGCCATTCGGGCAATCTTGACAATGTTGTAAGAAGTCAATTTTTCACACGAAGGCACAAAGGCACGAAGAAAGGCACAGTGAAAACATTCAGGTTTTTCTTTGTGTCCTCCGTGTTCTTCGTGTGAGAACGATTTTTTACGAATGTATCAATCTTCATTTTGACTTTAATAGGTTTTCCTGCGCCCATGGCTCAGTTGGATAGAGCGACGGACTACGAATCCGTAGGTCGGAGGTTCGAATCCTCCTGGGCGCACCAATAAAAACTAACTTATAACTGGTAACAGATAACTCGTAACGGACAACGGATCAATGAAGTACGCGATGCACAAGACTGATGAGGACTTCATGCGCCTGGCCCTGGCAGAGGCGGAAAAGGCCGCAGCCCGCGGCGAGACGCCGGTCGGGGCGGTGCTTGTCATCGACGATGAGATCGTCGCCGTTGCCCATAACATGCGTGAGTCGTGGCAGGATCCCACGGCGCATGCCGAGCTTCTGGTCCTCCGCGAGGCATCGACGAGGCTCGGCAGGTGGAGGCTCTCCGACGCAACGCTGTATGTAACGCTGGAGCCCTGCCTCATGTGCGCGGGCGCCATGGTCCTCGCGAGGCTCGGCAGGCTTGTGTACGGCTGTCGCGACCAGAAGGCAGGCGCCCTCGGGTCCGTGTACGATGTCGTGCGCGACGGCAGGTTGAACCACCTGTTCCGGATCACCCCGGGCGTGCTTGAGGTTGAATGCAGGGAAGTGCTTTCCGGGTTTTTCGAGAAGCTGCGTCAGCAGTAAGCACTTGTTACCAGTTGTTCGTTACCGGTTATCAGTTAGTTGTTCCGGAGAGGTGGCCGAGTGGTTGAAGGCGGCAGACTCGAAATCTGTTGTGGGGGTAACTCCACCGGGGGTTCAAATCCCTCCCTCTCCGCCAATACACCTAACTTATAACTGGTAACGAAAGGCAAAAAAAAGTTTGCTGCAGTTTTTGTTTTAGTTGTAAGTTGCCAGTTACAAGTTATGAGTTAGTTTCATCCGGAGAGGTGGCCGAGCGGCTGAAGGCGCACGCTTGGAAAGCGTGTTTAGGGAAACCTAACGTGGGTTCGAACCCCACCCTCTCCGCCAATAAAAACAACTAATAACTATTAACATGTAACTGGTAACGAATAACGAAAACTTCCCTAATGTTACCAGTTATAGGTTACAAGTTATGAGTTAGCAGTATCAGCGCTCATGAGCCCGGGTCCTGCGCAACCGCGGTCCTGTGAACCCCGTCAGGTCCGGAAGGAAGCAGCGGTAAGCGGGCGCCGGGTGTGCCGCAGGGAAGCCCGGGCGAATGAGCTTTTTATTTTTGGAGAAGCGCGAAAGTTTCACTTGAGGCAGGGCATGAGCTACCAGGTTCTTGCAAGAAAGTGGAGGCCCCAGGTCTTCGAGGACGTGGTCGGCCAGGAGCACGTCACGCGCACGCTCCAGAACGCGATCTCCGCCAACCGGCTTGCACACGCGTTCCTGTTCTCCGGCCCCCGGGGAGTGGGAAAGACGACCACTGCCCGCATCCTGGCAAAAGCGCTCAACTGCAAGGACGGCCCCACGCCGACTCCCTGCGGCGCGTGCGACTCCTGCCGCGAGACCACGGCCGGCACCTCGGTGGACGTTATCGAGATAGACGGCGCATCGAACCGCGGCATAGAACATATCCGTGAACTGCGCGAAGCCGTCAAGTACGCGCCCGTGGGCGGCAAGTACAAGGTCTACGTCATCGACGAAGTCCACATGCTCACGAACGAGGCGTTCAATGCCCTGCTCAAGACCCTGGAAGAACCCCCGCCTCACGTTCTCTTTATTTTTGCCACGACAGAGCCGCAGAAAATACCCGCTACCATCCATTCCCGCTGCCAGCGCTACGGTTTCAAGCGGATATCCCTTCAAGGCCTGATGAACAAGCTCCGTGAGATCGCCGTGGCTGAGGGCATACAGGCGACCGACCAGGGGCTGTCGATGATCGCGAGGGCCGCGGAGGGCAGCATGCGTGACGCGCAGAGCCTTCTGGACCAGGCGGTTTCCTACAGCGGCCTCGAAATAAAGGACGAAGACCTCCAGACGGTTCTCGGCTCCGTGGCCCAGGACGTCCTCAGAAGCTTCACCGAACTCCTTCTGAAAAAAGATATCTCGGCGCTGCTGAAACAGCTCGATGTTCTGCTGGAACAGGGACAAGACATGCGCCAGCTCCCTTCCGGCGTCATTGAACACGTGCGGAACCTGCTGATCGCGAAGATGGCCAAAGATCCCGGCCAGATCATAGAGCTTCCGCCTGCCGACATTGAGGCCATTAAAAAGCAGGCGGCAGGGACCGACGGAGAAAACCTTCTCATGCTCTTTGACAGCCTGTCGAAAACGCTTGAGGATATGCGCTGGTCGCCCAACCAGCGGTTTACGCTCGAGATCGGGTTGATAAAAGTATGCGGCCTAAAGCCTCTCAAACCGCTCGCGGAAGTGGTGGAGCGGATGAAGGCGCTTGAAGAGCGGCTTGTGTCCGGACGCAGCTCTGCCCGCCCTCCTGTTGATGTCGTTCGGGAGAAGCCGGCGGGTTATTCCTCGAATCCGCATTCCGAAGCCAGGATGCCGGCGCAGGCGGAAGCGGGCGGAGGGGACAAAGATGTCCTGGCCGGCATTGTGAGCGTCCTGAAGACGAAGAAGCCCGGCCTGGCTTCCGCACTCGCCCACAGCAGGCTTGTGGGGCTTACGGATACGGAACTCGTGATCGGCATAACGGGCAGCAGCTTTCAGATGGACATCGTCGAAGAGCGTACGAACCGGAGCCTGATCGAACAGATCGCAACGGATATTTTGCGCAGGAAGGCGAACGTGAAATTTCAACGCCTGGCGGATACGGCTGGCCCGGAAAAGACAGCAGCGCCGAAAAAAACCGGGCAGGACGCTCAAGACCCGATCGTCCAGGACGCGCTCAGGATCTTCGGGGGAACGATGATAGATGCGGATCACCATAAAGAATGAACTCCGAAGGCCGCCCCATTTAATTTTTTTATACATTTATAATCCCCGCATTTTTACTTGCAAAACCGTTGAAATTCTTTTATTATACTATCCCTTTACTCCATCGGAGAATAGTGTTCTTTCTCGGAGCTTATTCGTACGTTAAAATTTAAATTTCGGGTTGCGTGGGATTTTCTTATGTCCAAAAATCTCTTAAATAATCTGATGAAACAGGCCCAGCAGATGCAGGAACGGGTGAAGAAACTCCAGGAAGAGGCTGCGGGCAAATCAGTGGAAGCATCTTCAGGCGGCGGCATGGTGACGGTCGTCGCCAACGGCCGCCAGGAAGTGCTTTCGATAAAGATAGACCCTTCCGTAGTAGATCCGAAGGACATCGAGATGCTCCAGGACCTGATCACGGCCGCGGTAAATGAGGCGCTCAGAAAATCACAGGACCTCATGAAAGAAGAGATGGGCAGGCTTACCGCCGGCATGGGGCTTCCTCCGGGGATGTTTTAGCTCATGGCTCATAGTTGATAGCTCATTGTCCACGTGTTATGAGCTACGAGCTATCAGCCCATGGTGATTAGACTGGACGGAGCGAAGCAGGAATGGGGATGGAGCAGGGCGACCGAAACGGCAGGACAACAGTGAAGGACCATGAGGCTGCGTCTCAGACGTCTTCCCGCGGGAAACTGGTTAAAGCAGGAGCGCAGGCTTCCGAGATTTCCGGCAAGGCCCTCGGGAGGATGATCGAAGCGTTCATGGGACTCCCCGGCATCGGGAAAAAGAGCGCGCAGCGCCTCGCCTTTGCTGTTCTCGGGATGACGAAGGAAGAGGCAGCGGGGATAGCGCAGGCCATTCTCGATCTTAAGAACAACAGCCGCTACTGCTCGGTTTGCAATAATATTACCGAGGACATGGTCTGCAGCATCTGTCGGGACGAAAAACGGGACGGCTCCCGCATCTGCGTGGTGGAAGAGCCGAGCAACATCCTTATCTTCGAAAAGACCGGCATCCATCGCGGCCGCTATCATGTTCTCCTGGGAGCTCTCTCGCCGCTCGACGGGATCGCTCCGCGCGACCTTACGATCAACGGCCTGATGGAGCGGCTCGGCTCGGGCGCGGTAAAGGAAGTCATCATAGCAACGAATCCCACGGTAAAGGGCGAGGCCACGGCCATTTATCTTTCTAAATTGATAAAACCCCTCGGTATCAGCGTCACGCGCATCGCGTACGGGCTCCCCGTCGGCGGAGACATCGAATATGCCGATGAAAGCACGGTCTCGCGGGCGATCGACGGCCGGAGGGAAATGTAACTGAGAGTAAATACCAAATTACAAGCACCAAATAACAAATAAATTCCAATAACCAAATTCCGAGGTCCAAACTGTTTGGTTATTGAGATTTGGTTGTTGGTGATTATCTGTAATTTGAGATTTGTGATTTGGAGCTTGAGATTTATTTCTTCGGGAGGATGATATGGCAGAAACCATAGAAATCAGGTGGCACGGCAGGGGCGGCCAGGGCACGGTTACCGCGGCCAAGGTGCTTGCGGACGCGTGTTTGAGCGGAGGCCGCAACGTGCAGGCATTCCCGGAATACGGACCGGAGCGCGCGGGCGCGCCGCTTCGCGCCTATAACCGGATCAGCGAGAAGATCCTCCGGATGCACTGCCCGGTGCTGAATCCCGGCGTGGTTGCGGTGGTGGATGCAACGCTCCTTGACGCGATCAATGTGGCCGAGGGCGCGAAGGACGACGCGATATTCATCATCAATACGGGCAGGGACCCAAAAGATATTCGCGCGAAGTTAAAGGCCAAGCCCGGTCAGAAGGTCTTTACCGTCGATGCTTCCAGGATCGCGACCGAGACCATAGGCAGGAATATGCCGAACTCCTGCATGCTCGGCGCGGTGAACAGGGCCACGAATATCGTGACCATGGAAGTGCTGCTCGATGACGTGAAGGGCAGCTTCGGCAAGAAGTTCGCGCAGAAGATCATCGACGGGAACCTGACCGCGGTAAAGCGCGGGTACGAGGAGGTACACGAAGGATGAAACAGATGAACTGGAAAGAACTGCCCCATGCCGGTACTATCCTGAAGGCCGGCAATGCGAATGAATATAAAACGGGCTCGTGGCGCTCGCTCAAGCCGCGCTGGATCGAGGAGAACTGCATTCAGTGCCTTTTCTGCTGGGTTTATTGCCCTGATTCCGCGATCCCGGTAAAAGATGAAAAACGGCAGAATTTCGATTACGACCATTGCAAAGGCTGCGGCGTCTGCGCTATGGAGTGTCCGGGCAAGAAGGGCAACAAGGCCATTGTCATGGAAGAGGAGGGCAAATAACATGGCAGTAACAACGACCAAGACCGTGGCGGTCGACGGCAACACGGCTGTTGCCGAGGCGCTCCGCCAGTTGAATCCCGATGTGATGCCGGCTTATCCTATCACGCCGTCCACGGGCATCATGCAATCATTCACGTCCTACGTGTCCAACGGCAAGGTGGATACCGAGACGATCCTCGTGGAGAGCGAGCACAGCGCCATGAGCGCCTGCATCGGCGCCTCGGCAGCAGGCGGCCGGGTGGCGACCGCCACCAGCGCACAGGGCATGGCCCTCATGTGGGAAATGCTGCACATCGCCTCCGGCTACCGCTTGCCGATCTTAATGGCGCTCGTGAACCGCGCCCTGTCCGCGCCGCTGAACATTCACGGCGACCACTCGGACGGCATGGGAATGCGCGACTGCGGCTGGATACAGCTTTTCTCCGAGAATGCCCAGGAAGCATACGATAATACGATCATGGCCTACCGCATTGCCGAGCACAAGGACGTGCGGCTGCCGATCGCAATCAACATGGACGGCTTCATCATCAGCCATTCCATCGAGAGCATGCAGTTCATCCCCGACGCGGATGTGAAAAAGTTCGTGGGCGAATATATCGCAATCGATCCGCTTCTCGATATCGACAATCCCAAGAGTATCGGCGCCCTGGTGCTGCCTGACTACTATATGGAACACAAGCGTGCTCAGCACGAGGCCATGCTGAATGCAACGAAAGTCATCAAGGATGTTTCCGCCGAGTTTGCCAAACTCTTCGGCCGCACGTATGACATGTTCGAATCCTACCGCCTTGAGGACGCCGAGGTTGTGATCGTGGCGCTCAATTCCGCCGCTGGCACGATCAAGGACGAGGTGGACCGGTATCGAGAAAAGGGCGTAAAGGCCGGATTGCTTAAGCCCCGCGTATTCAGGCCCTTTCCGTATGAGGAAGCGGGCGCGGCGCTCAAGAATGCCAAGGCCGTCTGCGTCATGGACCGGGCGGATTCCTACGGCGGCTACGGCCCCCTGTTCATGGAGATCGCCTCCTCCCTGTTCCCGTACAGAGGCCCGGTTCTCTTCAACAAGATCTATGGCCTCGGCGGCAGGGACCTGATGCCGCTCGATGTTGACAAGGTGATCGAGGAGACCGTTGAGGTCGCGAAGACCGGCAAGGCCAGGATGGTAAAAGAGTATATTACTGTTAGAAACTGACCGCATTGGAAATTGGAAATTGCAAATTTGAAATTTAATATTTTCAATCTTCAATTTACCATAAGGAGATTTCAATGACCACGACTCAGGAAAAACCCATGACCCTGAAATCACTCTCGCACAAACAGGAACTGCTCACCGGCGGGCACCGCATGTGCTCCGGCTGCGGCGCGCCGACCATCGTACGCCAGGTCCTGATGGCCATTGACGAACCCGTGGTGATCGCCAATGCCACGGGCTGTCTTGAGGTCTCGACCTGCCTGTTCCCGTACACGGCCTGGAAAGTGCCGTGGATGCACAGCGCCTTCGAAAATGCCGCGGCCACGGCCTCGGGCATCGAGACTATGTACCGGTCGCTCCGGAAGCAGGGCAAGCTCAAGAAAGAGATGAAGTTCATCGCCTTCGGCGGCGACGGCGGCACCTATGACATCGGGTTTCAGGCCCTCTCAGGCGCCATGGAACGCGGCCACCAGCTCCTGTATATCTGCTACGATAACGGCGCATACATGAACACCGGCATTCAGCGCTCCAGCGCAACGCCCTTCGGGGCCGATACGACCACGCAACCCGTGGGCTCCAAGGTTCCCGGCAAGACGCAGCGTCGCAAGGACCTCACGCGCATCATGGCCGCCCACAACGTGGCATATGCCGCGCAAGCGTCCCCCCACAACTGGAAAGACCTCATAAACAAGGTCAAGAAGGCCCTTGCCACGAACGGACCGGCATATATGGGCATTATATCACCCTGTAACCGCGGCTGGCGGACCCAGACGAACGACTCGATCCAGCTCTCCAAACTCGCTGTTGAGACCTGTTACTGGCCGCTCTACGAGGTGGAAAACGGCAAATGGACCATCACCTATGACCCCAAGGACAAGAAAAAACCCATTACCGATTGGCTGAAGCCGCAAGGCAGGTTCAAGCACCTCTTTGCCCCTGGCAACGAGAAAATGCTCGAACAATTCCAAAAGTATATCGACGAAGACTGGGCGAGCCTTAAAAAACTGCAGGAAACATTCGGCCGTTGAGCTTTACCCTGCGAATTGTTCTCAGTGCACATAAGAGCAGCCCCGCGTCAGCGGGGCTTATCTTTTAGCACAGGAGCAAAAAACCCTTGAAATCTGTCGAGTAGTGTGGTTAAATAACACTCAACATGTTCTTTATCCGGCATGTCGTGGCTTTTGTACCGTAACGAGGAGATGCTCATGCTTGGTTCCGATCTGGTGATGTATGATGAAGAGTTCAAACAGATAGACACTGAACTCAACCGCCTGCTGGCTCAGGCCAACGCAAAGGTCGTGTTTGTCGTTGACAAGAACGGCCAGTTGATC
The DNA here is from genome assembly GCA_035291685.1 of Nitrospirota bacterium. Classification (GTDB taxonomy): domain Bacteria; phylum Nitrospirota; class UBA9217; order UBA9217; family UBA9217; genus DATDRO01. The sequence continues at coordinate 8,391 of DATDRO010000320.1, forward strand.
GCGGCCACGGGCGAGACGGAAAATCTGGACACCACGTCGCTTGCGTCTCTTACCGCCGGCAACATTGCGGCGACCGGCGGCATGGCAAAACTTCTGGGCGAAAAGGAATTTTCCATCCTCTTCCATGAAGGACAGAGGGACAATATCCACATCTCCATCATCAGCCAGCGGGTGATCCTCGTGGTGATCTTTGATCAGCGGTCGTCCCTGGGGCTCGTGCGGCTCCGGGTCAAAAAAAGCGCGGAAGTCCTGAGCGGCATATTCGGTCAACTCCTCAAAAAAGTGGAAACAGGAAAAGGCCCGGGCAAGGCCGCCGATTCTCCCTTTGCGGAGATAACGGACGAAGATATCGACAAGCTGTTCGGTTAGCCCGGCCACGGTCGATCACTGAACGTTCAAGGAGAGGAAATAGCGTTCCATGTCTTTTATCAATTATTCATCGAGAGAGATCAACTGCAAGATCGTCTATTACGGTCCCGGCCTGTGCGGGAAGACGACCAATCTCCAGTATATCTATAAGAAGACCAATCCCGACAGCAAAGGCAAGATGATCTCGCTGGCGACCGAAACGGAGAGAACGCTGTTCTTCGATTTTCTCCCTCTCGCCCTCGGCGAGATACGCGGTTTTAAGACGAGGTTTCACCTCTATACCGTTCCCGGCCAGGTGTTCTATGACGCGAGCCGGAAGCTGATCTTGAAGGGAGTCGACGGGGTCGTGTTTGTGGCGGATTCCCAGATCGAGCGCATGGAGGCCAATATTGAGAGCATGGAGAACCTGCGTTTGAACCTTGCCGAGCAGGGGTACAATCTCGATGCCGTTCCGTTCATCATTCAGTACAACAAGAGGGACCTCCCGAACGTGGTGCCGCTCGATGAACTGAAAAAAAGCCTCAATCCGAAAGGCCTCCTGGACTTTGAGGCCGTCGCGACAGACGGTACGGGCGTTTTCGACACCCTCAAGTCCATTGCCAAACTGGTTATCATGGAGCTTAAGAAGGGGCAGGAAGGCGGGTAGGGTTGGAGCGAGTCACGCCGGAGCGTGATTGCCTTGGTCCATATAAATAACCGATTGACATGCCAGGCCGTATATGGTATTTTCCCCTCCTAAAATCAAGTCATTTCCCCGAGCTGATAATTCTCCGGTAGTCCCGCTCGTGGCGGGATTAACCTCCCTAATGACGAGCTGCCGGAGTATAGAGTAAAGATCACGCCGACATTCCCGGATAGCTCAGCTGGTAGAGCGGGTGGCTGTTAACCACCATGTCGCAGGTTCGAGTCCTGCTCCGGGAGCCAAAAATTATGCCCAATCCTTCTTTGATGAAGGGCTGGGCTTTTTTATTGATAGAAGATTGTCATGTGGTCAGTAGTTGTGCAAAAAGTACTATAGAAGGCGCGAAATCCCTTATTATAATGAAGAATCCGCCCATAGGTACCTGTAAATCATTCAGATTTCTCTTGACTTTCAAGTATGGAGTTGTTAATTTAAATATTTAGGCCGGAAAGACCACGAGTATAGCTTTTTAAGTGCCGGGCGATGTATCGGACGTACTGCCAATATCCGATGACCGCATCAAAAAACCTTAATAATTAATACGTTATAATCATATACAACGGGAGGGGGTGTGTTGTAAGTGCCGACCATAAGGTTGCGGGAAAACGAGCCCTTTGAAGCAGCGCTCCGAAGGTTCAAGAAAAGTATAGAAAAGGAAGGCGTACTTTCGGAGGTCAAGAAAAGGGAGCACTATGAGAAGCCGAGCGTAAAGCGCAAGAAAAAAGCGATAGCAGCCCGGAAAAAAGCCGCCAAAACAGCACGTATGTCCAGGCGTAGCTCAAGCCGGTAATGATCAAGCTAACTGACTGTCGCGGTGCTCTTAATAATTGCGGAATCGCAGTTTGACGGGCGGACAGGCATCAAACAATCGACATTGAAGGGGGCTGCATGGGACTACGTGAAAAGATCAACGCAGATATCAAAGACGCCCTCAAGTCCGGAGCCAAAGATAAGGTGTCCGCGCTTCGGATGCTGAGCGCGGCCCTCAAGAACAAAGAGATCGATAAAAGACGGCCGCTCACCGAAGAAGAAGTGATCGAAACCATCCGCACCCTCATCAAACAGCGGAAAGATTCGATCGAGCAGTTTACCAAGGGAGGCCGTCAAGACCTTGCCGACAAGGAAACGGCGGAAGTTGCGTTCCTCGAAGTGTATCTGCCGCAGCAGCTGACACGGGAAGAGCTCGAGGCCATGGTCCGGGAAGCCGTGGCCCAGACAGGCGCTCAGGGCGCCCGGGACATGGGCAAGGTCATGAAGGCGCTGGTCCCCATGGCAGCCGGACGCGCAGATGGGAAGCTCTTGAGCGAGCTTGTTAAGATCGCATTAGGTTGAGGACCTGACGGGTCGCATTCGACCCGGTCAGGAGAGGACAGAAAAGTTGGCTTTACAGGGGGCCGTGAACAAGGGTGCCCCCTGATTTTTTTCAGGAGTCTTTCGTGAAGCTTCAGGAATTCTATGAACTGGCGATACAGTCCGGCATTGACGCGGACCCGCGGGGCCGTCCCGCGGTCGAGCAGGAGCTGCGCGAAGCACAGAAGTCTTATGAAGAGCTCAAGCCGGAAGACAAGGCGTTGTTTGACGCCGAGCGGCTCAAAAATCCCTACGCCGACAGCAGGATACTGCATGGTGGTCCGGACCGGGACGTAAAGAACATTCTCGCGGGGATCGATATAGAAACCTCGGAGCTTCTCCTTGCCGACCGCCTGATCCAGAAGGGCACGGGCATCGATCTTGTTCTGGCCCACCATCCCGAAGGCCGTGCATACGCGAACTTCTACGAAGTGATGAAGATGCAGGCCGATATCCTGAACCGCTTCGGCGTGCCGATCAATGTCGCTGAAAGCCAGCTGAGCAGCAGGATGAAGGAAGTGGAGCGGAGTCTCCTGCCGGTGAACCATACCCGGCCGGTGGACGCGGCGCGCCTGCTTGATATTCCCTATTTGTGCCTGCATACGCCGGCCGACAACATGGTGTCAAGCTTCCTTCAGGCGCTCTTCGAGCGTGAAGTACCTCCCCGGCTGAAGGATGTGGTCAAGCTCCTCAAACAAATTCCCGAGTATCAGGAGGCGGCCAGGAACAACGCCGGCCCCAGGATCCTGATCGGTTCCGACGACCAGCGGACCGGCAAAGTGTTCGTGGACATGACCGGCGGGACCTCGGGCTCCAAAGACACGCTCGAAAAGCTTTCCCAGTCCGGTGTGGGCACCATCGTGGGGATGCATATGTCGGAAGACCACCGAAAAGAGGCGGAAAAACACCATATCCACGTGGTGATCGCAGGCCACATCTCGAGCGACACACTCGGCCTGAACCTGCTCCTTGACTCCGTGGAAAAGCGCCGGCCCTTTCAGGTGCTTGCTTGCTCGGGATTTAAAAGGATCAAGAGGCCAGGTTAATGGCGCGGTCCACGGCTATTTTATGAACAGTCATACCCTGAGCGTTCTGGAGTATGATAAGATTAAGGATATCGTCATCCGGTTCGCGGCCTCAGAACCGGGCCGGGCGGCTGCAGCCGGGTTCGTGCCGTCTGCGGACAGGGCTGTTGTCGAGTCGTTGCTCGGCGAGACACGCGAGTGCATGCAGATCCTCGCCGCCGGTGAATCCTTGCCGCTTGACGGGATCAAGGACATCGGGCAACAGATCGAAAAGCTGCCGGTTGCCGGCAGCATGCTGTCTCCCGCGGAACTGCTCGATGTGGTGTCAACGCTCGGCGCGGGACGACGGGTCGAAAAATTTTTCCAAAAGTTCGAAGGCAGGGGCACGGCGACCGGATTGATCGCTCCTCTCCTTTGCGCGAAAACCACCGCGATTCGGCCGCTCAAGCACATTGAGGCTGCTGTGGCCGCCGCGATCGATGAGAACGCGGAGGTCAGGGACTCGGCCAGCCCCGCCCTTCGGAAGGTCCGGAAGCAGATCGTCAAGACCCGGGAAGATATCCTTGACAGGATGTCCCGCATCCTGCAGAACAGCGCTTTTCAGAAGGTCGTCCAGGACCCGGTGATCACGCTCCGCGATGACCGGTATGTGCTGCCGCTCAAGCCGAACTTCAGGCAGAGCCTCAAGGGCGTGGTGCACGGACAGTCGGGATCGCGGGCCACGCTCTTTGTAGAGCCCCTTGATGTTCTGGACCAAAACAACAGACTCGCAGAGCTCCGCATGGAAGAGCGCGAGGAAATGGAGCGCATCCTGCGGGAGCTGACGGCCCTCGCGTCGATCGAAGCCGCTGCGATAGGGGACATGCTTCAGACCCTCGCCGGGATCGACGCTGTTTATGCCCGGGCCAGGTTCGGGATCGAATACCGGGGGACCGTGCCGGAGATATCACCCGAAGGGCAAATACGTCTTCGCACGGCCAGGCACCCGCTGCTTCTCAGGAAACGCAAGCTTGCGGCTGCGGGTTCCGACGTCACTCCGAACGATATCGATCTCGGCCGGAATGAGCGGGTCCTGATCGTGAGCGGGCCGAACGCGGGCGGCAAAACGGTGCTGTTAAAGACCGCGGGGCTTCTCTGCCTCATGGCGCAGTCCGGTATGCCGGTGACCGCCGCCGAGGGAAGCTCGCTTCCGGTGTTCACGTCGATCTTCGCGGACATCGGAGATGAACAAAGCCTTGAACAGAGCCTGAGCACGTTTTCGTCCCACATGAGCCAGATAGCGGGGATCCTGCGCAATGCAGCGAACGAATCCCTTGTCCTTCTCGATGAGCTCGGCGCGGGAACGGAACCCGCCGAAGGCGCCGCGCTCGGAGCAGCGGTGCTCGAAAGCCTGATCGAACGGGGATGCGTGACGATCGTCACGACGCACCACAATGCTTTAAAGCTCTTCGGTTCTCAGACCGACGGCGCCAGGAACTCGTCCATGGAGTTCGATCCGCAGACGCTCAAGCCCACTTACCGGTTCATCCCGGGCAGGCCGGGCAGGAGCTACGGGCTGGACATGGCCACGCGTCTCGGTGTCCCTGATGCGACCATAAAAAAGGCGCGCCTGCGGCTTGGTCAGGACGATAAGCGGCTCGAGGACCTGCTGGAACAGATGGAAAAAGACTCCCGTGTGATCGCGGTCCAGCGCGAAGATGCGGGGAAGGCCCTCGCTGCCGCAGAACAGGAAAGAGCAGAGGCGAGTCAGGCGCTCTCGGCAGCCAGGGATGAAGCCCGCGCCCATAAGATAAAGGCCAAAGAAGAAGTACGCGAGGTCATGGCCACACTGAGGCAGCGGCTCCGCGATCTTTCCCGGATGGCAACGCTCGACCGGACAGCGATCAAGGAAACAGGAAGAGAAGTGGAGTCGCTCGCAAGGCGACTGGATCCGGACGATGTCGCCCACCCAACGGTTTTTTCGGATGCCGGCAAAGGTATTCATGTTGGCGACCGGGTAAAGATCTCGAGGCTCAACAAAACCGGCACGGTCCTCCTCTCCAGCAGGGGCATGCTCGAACTCGATGTTGACGGCAAAAAGCTCAAGCTTTCCATCGGCGAGGTCGCGCTGATGGAGCCGGTTTCACAAAAGCAGGAGACAGGCGCGGCACAGGGCTGGGGGGCCGAGCTCCACGAAATCGAGGGGCTTCCCGACCGGCTGAATATCATCGGGCTCCGCGTGCCTGAGGCGCTTGAAGAGGTCGATCGTTTTCTTGACCGGGCAACGCTCAGCGGGTTTTCGTCCGCAACGATCATACATGGCATCGGGACCGGCGCATTAAAAACGGCGGTCACGGAATTGTTAAAGGGCCATCCCCTGGTTTCCGCGCTGCGACCCGGAAAACCTGAGGAAGGCGGGCCGGGAGTGACGGTTGCGGAGCTAAAGAAATAACGTGTTCTCCGAAGACATCATAAACCGGGTGAGAGACAACATTGACATCGTCGATCTCGTCTCGGGGTATGTGAGCCTCAAGAAGACGGGGAAGAACTTTGTCGGGCTCTGTCCGTTCCACTCCGAGAAGACCCCGTCGTTCTCCGTGAACCCGGAGAAGCAGATCTTCCACTGCTTCGGCTGCGGAGCGGGCGGGGACGTGTTCAAGTTCGTCGAGTCCCAGGAAGGGCTGAATTTTCCCGAGGCCGTGAAGCGTCTGGCAAGCCGGGCAGGCGTGGTCCTGCCCGCGGACAACAGGACCCGGAAAGAAGAAAAAAAATCCGAGGACGAGCGCCAGACCCTTCTCGCGGTCACGGCAGAAGCCGGTGTTTTTTTTCAGCGCGAACTCGAAGGGCCCGCCGGCAGTGCGGCCAGGGCATACCTGGCAAAGAGAGGAGTCAGCGAATCCGCGGTCAAGGATTTCACCCTCGGGTATGCAAGGCCTGAGTGGGACGGCCTGCTCAGGCATCTGAAACAGAAAGGGTATCCCCTCGGCCAGATGGAAAAGGCCGGGCTCATCGTAAAGCGGAGCGAGGGCGACGGCTATTATGACCGTTTCAGGGGCAGGATCATATTTCCGATCCGGGACCTCTCCGGGAAGGTGATCGCGTTCGGCGGCAGGGTGATGGACGACTCGCTGCCCAAGTACCTGAACTCGCCGGAGACGCCGCTCTATAGCAAGAGCAATATTCTTTACGGGCTCGACCAGGCGAAAGAGCACGGCAGGAAGCTCGGGTATTTCATCATCGTTGAGGGCTACCTCGACGCGATCGCGTGCCACCAATACGGCGCGAAGAACGCCGTGGCAACGCTCGGCACCGCGCTCACCGACGGACACCTTCGCCTGATGCGGAGGTTCGCGCAGAAGCTTATCGTGATCTTTGATCCGGACCCGGCCGGGGTGAATGCCACCCTGCGGGGGATCGATCTGTTCCTCGCGAGCGGGATGAAGGTGAACGTGGTCTCGCTCCCGGACGGCGACGACCCGGATACCTTTTTGCAGAAGCGCGGCCACGAGGCGTTTTCCGCGTGCCTCCGCGAGTCCGTCAAATTCATGGACTTTGTCTTTGCCCGGGTGCTTCAGCGCGGCCCCGTCGCCTCGATCGATGAAAAAGTCGAGCGGGCGGGGGAAATGCTCGCATTCATCGAAAAGCTCCCGAGCGGCATCGAGCGCGACCACTATATCAAGAAAACGGCCGAGGCGCTCGATGTTGATGAGGCGGTCCTCCGGCAGGAGAAGGCGGCGCGGAACCGCTCTTCCGGCGTGGTGAGAGGCGGGGCGAAGAGCGTTGGCCCGGCCAAGAGCCAGCGTCCCCGGGCGGAAGAGATGCTGATCCACCTGATGCTCAAAGACGAAGATATTGCGCGGGAAATCAAGGCTCAGATCGGCCATCAGGATTTCACGGATCCCCTGTATCGCCGGGCAGCGGAGAAGGTTTTTGACGCTCTCGGAAAAAGCGGAAGGGTCGATATCAAGGAGCTCCTTCGGGATGGCGATGACGAACTGGGCCGGTTGTTCGCCCATTACTCGGTGCTCGATGCGGAATACGGCGATCCGGGGAAAACCTGCCGGGATTGTGTGGACAGGATCAAGCAACACGGGCACACGAAAAGCATGAAGGCCCTGAGCGCATCGATCAAAGAGGCTGAATCACGAGGCGACGCCGCGGAACTCCGCAGGCTCCTCGAAGAGCAGCGGCAGCTTCTTCGGGACCGGCGCTCTGCGCCGGGGAATGAGACGGTTCCGAAAACAGGGCAGTAGTTCGCGAGTCCGGCAGGGTGCGGAGTTTTAAATCTAAAAGCCGTCTTTGCGAGAGGTCCCTCGCTCGTCATTGCGAGCCAGAGGCGAAGCAATCTCGTTTTAACGCTCGGGATAAACTCCGCAATCTCGTAGTTTGTAACTGTCTGGAAAAACGAGATTGCCGCGTCGCTCCGCTCCTCGCGATGGCAGCACTGGGGACTTCCGGCGAGACCATCAATGTTGAACACGATATTTTTTATTTCGTATTTTGGGGAACATATTATTTTGTATCACGCATAAGGAGCGCCGGCGTATGGTAAAACGGGTCAAGACAGTGGAGACAAAAAAACCTGCCGCAGGCGGGAAAGAGCGGAACTACGTGGCCTATGAAGAGGCAGGCGAGGCGATTCCTCCCGATGAGGTTGCCACGGAGCATATAGACAGCTTCATCTCATTGTTCGGCGAGGGAGAGATGGACATCCCGACCGCCGATTCCCGGCAGGAAGGCAAGGCGCGCCAGGGCGCAGACGATGAGCTTGAAGAGGGCGCAGACGCGGAGGACATCTCCCTCGAAGAAGCCGTGGAGGAAGAGGCCGAGGATGAGGTTGATATCGGGCTTGGCAAGACCGATGACCCGGTCCGGCTGTATCTCAAGGAAATGGGCACGGTGCCGCTCTTGTCAAAAGAGGGCGAAGTGGCCATCGCCAAACGTATAGAAGAGGGCAAACGCGAGGCCGCTCAAATTATCTACAGCCTGCCCTTTTCGCTCCAGGAGGTCCACGACCTCGGTGATAAATTGCGAAAGGGCAAGATCAGCATTCACGAGGTCGTTCATTCAGGCGAAGACGATTTTGAAGATTTCCAGGGGCAGAATGAAGAAGAACTCCATGCCCGGGTGGTCAAGCTGATCGGCGAGATCGACCGGCACAGCAAGAGCCTGAACACGCTCGTCAACCACATAAACAGCGGCCGGTGCAGCGAGGCGAAGAAAAAAGAACTGCGCGAAAAGGCGCAGCCGGTGCGGTACGCGCTCTTTGATAAACTGGAGGCCCTCAATCTGCACTGCCGGCAGACGGACCGGGTGGTCATGAGGGTCCGGGAGATGGTGAACGAAGTGCTCCTGTCCGAGCGGGAGATCCATGCCGTCGAGAAGAAGACGGGCCTGGATATTGCGGGCCTGAAGGAGCTTTTCAGAAGGATACGCAGCGGGGAGCGGGAACTCAAAAACGCGGCGCGCCGGCTCGAGATGAGGCAGGACGAGCTCCTCGAAGCGGAGAAAACGTATCGGAATGCCTGCAAAAGGGTCAGGAAGGTGGATACGGAATGCGGGGTATCGGCTGAGAATATTAAAAAGGCGCTCAGGGCCTACGAACGGGCCGAGGAGCGCGCCAAGTGGGCCAAGAGCGAACTTGTCGAGGCGAATCTGCGCCTCGTGGTCTCCATCGCCAAGAAATACACCAACAGGGGGCTCCAGTTCCTTGACCTGATCCAGGAAGGGAATATCGGCCTCATGAAAGCGGTGGACAAGTTCGAGTGGCAGCGCGGGTATAAATTCAGCACCTACGCGACGTGGTGGATCAGGCAGGCAATTACGCGGGCCATTGCCGACCAGGCCCGCACGATCCGCATCCCGGTCCATATGATCGAGACCATGAACAAGCTTATCCGTACGTCGCGCGGCCTCGTGCAGGAACTCGGCAGAGAGCCTACCACCGAAGAGATCGCCTCCTCCATGAGCCTGCCTGTGGAGAAGGTGCGCAAGATCATGAAGATCGCCAAGGAACCGATATCCCTCGAGACCCCGATCGGCGAGGAAGAGGACAGCCACCTCGGCGACTTTATCGAGGACAAGAAGGTCACGTCCCCCCTCGATTCGGCCATACGAAAGAACCTGCATCAGCAGGTCCGCAGGGTGTTGAACACCCTGACGGACCGCGAGGAAAAAGTGCTTCGCTGGAGGTTCGGCATCGGGGAGCATACCGACCACACCCTGGAAGAGGTGGGGCAGGAATTCGACGTGACGCGTGAGCGCATCCGTCAGATAGAGGCAAAGGCCCTCAGAAAACTTCGCCATCCGAGCAGGAGCAAACAGCTCAAGAGTTTCATAGAATAACGATGAGCGGCAAAGATCCAAACCGGGCGGCGAATGTCTTGACATTTGCGCTGCTTTGTGTCAATATGCTCGGCGTTCGCGGAAAGATGAAGTGTTCACTGGCGCTGTTGTTCTCTGGAGGGGGCCCATAGCTCAGCTGGTAGAGCTACCGGCTCATAACCGGTTGGTCCCAGGTTCGAGTCCTGGTGGGCCCACCAGCTATCAACGCTCAGGAAAGAGTACGGACAAGATGAGATTCACGGGAGACGGCATGGCTGGAGCGATTCGGAAGGAAAAAAATGTGCAATGCTGAAATGCGCCTGAGGGCGCATTTTTTATTTTGGAGAGATGGATGGAAGAACAATTGAGCCTGCTCATAGCGCTTCAGAAGATCGACACAAAGATACGCACGGCGACCGAAGAAAAGAACAAGCTTCCCGATATTCTCGCCTCCCTTGAACGCCGGCGCGCAGAGAGCAGGGAAGAATTGAACAAGGTCAGAGAGGCGCTCCAGACCGCGCAGAAGAACAAGCGGGACAGGGACAAGGACCTGGAGGCCGGGATACAAAAGATCGAGAAACTGAAGTCGCGCACGTCCGACATAAAAACGAACAAAGAATACACGGCGCTCCTCAAAGAAATTGAGACAGCAGAGCAGGAGGACAAGGCCATTGAGGACGAGATCCTCGGGCTTATGGAAAAGATAGACGCAGCTGCCGAGCAGATCGCTGCCGCTGAAAAAGGCGCGACGCTGGAAGAGGCGGCGATCGCGGCCGAACAAAAACAACACGAGGCCGTGTTCTCAAAGCTTGCAGAGGAAATCGAGACGCTGGAACAGTCAAGACAGGATGCCGCTTCGCATCTCGGTCCTTCCGTGCTCGCAAAGTATCAGAAGCTGGTGCGGACGAAATCGGGCGCGGTCGTTGTGGAGGCAAGGGGCGAGACCTGCTCCGGCTGCCATATGAGCATTCCTCCCCAGGTATACGTGAATGTAAAAAAGAACGACGCCATCATCGGCTGTCCTCACTGCGGCCGCATCCTGTATTCACCGGAAGCGATCGTACAGAAATAGACAGAGAGAGCTCATAGCTGACAGCTCGTGGCTGATAGCAACGGCAAAGAGCTGCGAGATTCACTTCTATAAATGCAGAATCTCTCTTATATGATCAAGTTCAAACGTGAACAGGGAGCAGCATGGAACTGACTATTTACACGGATGGCGCATCGCGGAACAATCCGGGAGAAGCGGGCGCCGGCGCCGTGATCAAACAAGCGGGTAAAGACGTCGCGGCACTTGCGCGGTATCTCGGCACGACCACGAACAATGTGGCCGAGTATACCGCGGCGATCATTGCGCTGGAGCATGCCGTTCTTCTTGGCGCCTCACGGGTAAGATTGTTCGCTGATTCCGAACTGCTGGTGCGGCAGATCAATGGCCGGTACAAGGTCAAGAACGAAGGCCTAAAAAAGTTATACCATACCGTCAAGGAACTTATTGCGAAGATAGGCTGCGTTGAGGTACAATATATCCCGAGGGAACAGAACCGGGAAGCGGACGCCCTGGCAAATAAGGCGATAGATGAGAGGATAAGATAAGGAGTCAGGAGCCAGGAGTCAGAATATAAGCATGCGCTTAAGGTTATGCTTTCTTCTGACTTCTGTTTTCTGACTTCTGGCTTCTGTTTTCAGATTCAGAGCGGGTGAGGTGATCGCTCTCCGGTTTCCGGGGAGAGGAAAGTCCGAGCTCCGCAGGGCAAGGCGGTCCCGAAACGGGACAGGGGGCGA
>DATDRO010000321.1:0-2675 GCA_035291685.1 Nitrospirota bacterium
CGTTGAGCAGCGCCAGGGCCGCGGTGGTGCCGTGAGTTCCGCAGCTTTCCAGGCCCATGGCTTCCAGGATGGCCGCCACGCTGTCGCCCACGGCAGGCGTGGGCGCCAGGGAGAGGTCGAGCACGCCGAACTGGGCGTTGAGCCGGCGGGCCACTTCCTTGCCCACCATCTCGCCCATGCGGGTGATCTTGAAGGCCGTCTTTTTGATGCATTCCGAGATATCTCCAAGGGTGGCATCCCGCAGCGCGCGAACCGCGGAATTGACCACTCCGGGACCGCTGACGCCCACGTTGATCACGCAGTCCGGCTCGCCGATACCGTGAAAAGCGCCGGCCATGAAGGGATTGTCTTCGGGCGCATTGGCAAAGACGACCAGCTTCGCACAGCCGATGCCCCCGCGATCACGGGTCAACTCCGCCGTCTCCTTGATGATGTGCCCCATCATGGCAACGGCATCCATGTTGATGCCGGCCTTGGTAGTTGCTACATTGACCGAGGAACAGACCTTTTTCGTCGATGCCAGGGCCTGCGGAATGGAGTTGATGAGCTTCAGGTCGCCGGGTGTCATGCCCTTTTGCACCAGTGCGCTGAAGCCGCCTATGAAATCGATGCCCGCCTCGTGCGCGGCCCGATCCAGGGTCTCCGCCACGGAACTGAAATCTTCGACCTGACAGCTCTCCGCCACGATGGCAATGGGAGTCACGGAGATCCGCTTGTTGATGATGGGAATGCCGTAAAGGCTTTGGATATCCTCGGTGGTCCTGACCAGATTCTCGGCGCAGCGCATGATACGTCTGTAGATATTCTCGTTGAAGATCGCGATGTCGGGATGACTGCAACCGCGCAGGTTGATGCCCATGGTGACTGTCCTGATATCCAGGTTCTCATTGGCCACCATTTTGATGGTTTCAAGGATCTCTTCGGGATGGATAAGCATGGCTGAACCTCCTCAGATCCTGTGCATGAAGCGGAAAACATCTTCATGCTGTACGATTACCTGCACGCCCAACTCTTTGCCGATCGCCGACATGGCATCCTGGAATGCGGTCAAGTCAAAATTCTCGGACTTGACCTCGGCCAGCATGATCATGGTGAACAGATCGTTCATGATGGTCTGCCGGATGTCCGCGATATTGACATTATGTTCGGCCATGACCCGGCTGATGCCCGCCACGATACCCACTCTGTCCAGACCGATGACCGTGATTACAAAACGACTCGATGACATGTGATTTCCTTTTCTTGTTTGATATTCGCGAAATTATGCACAACGTGCGGGATGACTGTTTTGAATCGCAGCATCCATTTTCAGATGCCGGAGAATAGCAGATCCATAAAAATAAATAAATAGAAGGTAAATAACTTTTCCGGAGGCTTGCCCGGCGGGCGGCGCGCCAGACTCTGTGCCGGAGCGCCCCGTCAGATGTCCCGTTACTCACTTTTTCGTGAGACTTTTAACAGTTGGAGCGTCATGGCATCCTGTTCTCCATGGAAATACTTCTCAAGGACGCGGATAAACACGGAGTGCGGATCTTCCGTTACGGACGCAAACAGGGTCATCGACGATTTGAGCTTCATATCGTCAGGATAACCGAAAATTTGCGAAACCGATCGTCCCTGTACGGCCAGAACCGCTTCCGCACACTCCACAAGCCTTGCTCCGAGAACGGGGTGATTGATGTATGCGCGAGCTTCCTCGATGCTTTTTATGGCATAGTGTTTTGATGTGGAAGTGTGTCCCAATCCGGCAATCTGCGGGAATACATACCACATCCAGTGAGATCGCTTCCAGCCGCTTCTCAACTCAGCGAGAACAGTTTCATAGACCCTTTCCTGCGCGCTCGTGAAACGACCCAGATCAAACGGGTCGTCACTCCGGATAGTATCGTCTGTTTTTCCCATGCGTTACCCCTTTTTCTGTCTGTATGGACTACGACCATGTGAACGAAAACACAAAACCGACGCTTTTCGAATATTTTATCGCTAGGTGTGAACAATGCAAAGATACGCCGTATTCCTGACTCCTTCCGGCGCCCATTTCCGCGCACCGACACTCTCATCCGAGGGAGCAAAGGGAACGCAGTTGATTTGTTGACTAATGCACTACGCTTGTGACATTGTCCTACGTGTAGCCCTGACACAGCCAGTTTTTCCCACGCGGAGTGTTTTTTTCATGAACAATTTTGCTCTTTTCACCGATGTGAGCCTCAATCCTCAGAGAAAACTTGGCATCGGCGCCTATCTGCTCGTTCCAACGCCATTCCTGGAAATCATGCCGAACGACGTCGAGCGAGGCGAAATCTCCGCACGACTTCGACTCAGGAGGTTTACTGAAACCTCATCGACAAAGCTTGAAGTCCAGACAGTTTTGTGGGCACTGAAAAACTTTCGGGAGGAATTCAATTGTTCAGAACTGGGGAGTGTGCGGGTTTATACCGATTCCCAGTGCGTTGCCGGGCTTTTGCGAAGAAGAGCCGGACTGGAGGCCAACGATTTTGTTGCCGGACGCTCAGGGCGACCGTTAACAAACGCCCCCCTCTATCGTGCATTTTACGCAGCATATGACGAACTCGGGTTTGAGCTGATCAAGGTAGCAGGGCACTCCCGCACCAGTTCCCACGACACGGTGCAGCGGATTTTTTCGTATGTCGATAAGGAAGTGAGAAGAGCGCTAA
>DATDRO010000322.1:0-6977 GCA_035291685.1 Nitrospirota bacterium
GGAGAAAGCGTGCTTCCTCTCAGAATGGCCCACTTGATCTCGCCGCCCATATATTTCATGTCGCTGGTAGGGTCTTTTGCATACACGTAACCGAGATCAATGGGAACGACCGGCAGGCCGACCTGTGCATGGAACTTGGGAAAGATGAGATTATCAGGAAGGTCTCCGGGATTGCTTACAGCACCTTGCCAGTACGGAGCATTTTTATCAATTTTTATTACCGTTGCTTCCACGCCGATGTCGAAACCAGGCAGGACCGTTGTGCCGAGCGGTTCCGCGGGAGCAAGAGGAACGTAGCTGAGCGCAAGGCCGAGTTCTGTGCTGAAATCTTTAAACTGCGCTTGATTGAAACCAGGTTGAAAATTAAACGTTATCTTTGCCATTGCCGGCGTTGCTGAGAGCGACAAGACCAGAACGACAAGAACCGCCAAGACTATTTTTTTCATACCTTCCCTCCTAAATTTGGTCGACGCGGAGCTTCGTGCTTAAAAAACACGCATGAATCATGTTGTGTTTCGCATTTTAAAAAAGGTTATCAAACGAATGTATCTTTGTCAAGCCGGAAACCGACGTCGGTATCTTTCCACCTTGACAAGAACGGAAGGTTTGGTATAGTCTAAACCATGCAGATTACGCGAGAGGGTGATTACGGGATACGGAGTGTCCTCTATTTGGCGCGCCAGCCGTTAAAAAAGATCAGTTTTGTGAACGAGATATCCGAAGATTATCACATTCCGCGCAGTTTTCTCGCCAAGATACTTCAGAAACTGGTCAAAGCAAAGATTGTGCGCTCGTACCGGGGTGTGAAAGGCGGTTTTTCCCTGGCCAAACAGGCGAAGGATATTTCCCTCCTGGAGGTGCTTGAGGCGATCGAAGGAAAGCTCTCAGTGAATATCTGTCTTACGGATAAAAAGAAGTGCGGTTTTTCAAAACGCTGTCCGATCACTTCCGTATGGGTGGCCGTCCAGTCGAAGATAGCCGATGTTCTCAAAAAAACGAATTTTGAAGATCTGGCAAAGCTGAAGAATTGAAGTTTGTGCCCGTATGAAGGATTTTAAAAACGAATTCCCCGAAATAGAATGAAAACCTTTCCGTGACAAAAAATAAATTTTTCATTCTGGAATGAGCGTATTCTCCGCAGATTCCCGCGGGAGCTCAATCCCTTGTTCTGTACCTAATGTTATTATCCGTCACGTACAGGCCGCCGGCCTTTTTTTCTCCTTGTTCATCATGTTGCTATAACGTTTTAAAACGAGGTTATCGACCATGGCAAAGGATACTCCGTATGACTATCGCGCAGTAAAGGGGTTTGCGATCTCATCCCTGTTCTGGGGAGCCGCGGGGCTTCTCGTCGGCATCCTGATCTCGCTCCAGCTTGTGTATCCCCACCTCAACTTCTCGCCCGCGTTCACCTACGGGAGGCTCCGTCCGCTCCACACGAACGTGCTTATCTACGGGTTCACCATCCCGGCGGCTTTCAGCCTGTTCTTTTATCTGGTCCAGCGGCTCGGCAGAACGCCGCTTGCCTTCCCGCGGCTCGCGAGCGCTCAACTTTATGTTTTCAATATCGCGATCGTGCTGGCGGGGCTGTCGCTTCTTGCAGGAATGAACACAAGCAAAGAATACGCCGAACTTGAATGGCCGCTGGACATCGGTGTCGTGGTCCTCTGGGTGATGTTCGCGATCAACATTGTCGGCACCATCATCAAGCGCAAGGAAGAGCAAATGTATGTCTCGCTCTGGTTCATCCTCGCGACGGTGGTCGGCGTTGCCATTGTGTACATCGGGAACAATCTCGAAGTCCCCGTTTCATGGTTCAAATCGTATTCCGCGTATGCAGGCGCGAACGACGCCAACGTGCAGTGGTGGTTCGGGCATAACGCCGTGGCCTTTGTGTTCACCACGATCCCGCTCGCCGTCTTCTACTACATCCTCCCCAAGGCGACGGGCGCGCCGCTCTACAGCCACCGGCTTTCGATCATCGGCTTCTGGTCGCTCATCTTCGCCTATCTCTGGACCGGCGCGCACCACCTGATCTACACGCCTCTCCCGGACTGGATCCAGACCGTGGCCATCGCCTTCAGCTTCTTCCTGATCGCGCCGTCATGGGCATCGGTGATCAACGGGTACGGCACCATGAACGGACAGTGGCAGCAGATGCGGTCCACCTATCTCGTCAAGTTCGTCGTCCTCGGCATCACGTTCTACGGGCTCCAGACCCTCCAGGGCCCGAGTCAGGCCGTGCGCGCCTTCAGCACCCTGGTCCACTTCACCGACTGGGTGCCGGGGCACGTGCACATGGGGACCATGGGATGGGTGACCATGACGATCTCCGCAGGGTACTATTATATGATCCCCCGGATTTACAACACCGAGCTCCACAGCGTGAAACTTGCGAACCTGCACTTCTGGCTCGTGCTTGTGGGCCAGCTCATCTATTCGATGACCATGTGGGTCACGGGTGTCCGGCAGGGCGCCATGTGGCAGGCCGTGAACCAGGACGGCAGCCTGATGTATTCGAATTTCATCCAGACGCTGACGCCGAATTATCCATTCTGGAACATGCGGACCGCCGGCGGCATCATCTTTTTTGCCGGGTTCCTGGTGTTCGTGTACAATTTGTATAAAACCATCAGGAGTGCGGAGGCGGGGCAGAGAGCATAGAGCAGAGAGCATAGGGCATAGAAAATAATCGTGATTGATATTATGCTATGCGCCATGCGCTTTGCCCCATGCTGCAGTCCAAAGGAGTCTATTATGAATGTTGACAAAAATCCGGTGATCTTTGTCGTGTTAGCGGTTGCGGCGATACTCGTGGGGACGCTTGTCACGACCTTTATTCCGCTTTTTGTGGGAACGGCATCGCCGTCCCTTGAGAAGGTGATCCCGTATAAGCCGATCGAGCTTGAGGGACGCGACATTTACATTCGCGAGGGCTGCAACAACTGCCATACGCAGACCGTGCGTCCCCTGAAGTTCGAAACGGACCGGTACGGAACCTATTCGAAGATCGAGAACTCGGCCATTGATCGGCCCCATCTCTGGGGGTCGAAGCGCACCGGGCCGGACCTTGCAAACGTAGGCACGAAGTATCCTGCCCCGTGGCACACTATGCATATGAAGAAGCCGCAGGGCATGTATAAAGATTCCAACATGCCGCCCTATCCCTGGCTCGCGGACCGCGCGCTTGACGCGCGATACGCGGAAAAGAAAATGAGGGTGCTCGGCTATCCTTTCACATCCGAAGACATCAGCGCGCTCGGGGGCAAGACCGAGATGGACGCCATTGTGGCGTATCTTACGCGGCTGGGCAAGGAGACCAGGTAGACCATGGCGCTGAAGCAGTGGCTCTATTTTGGTTTTACGGCGATCCTCGTTGTCGTCCTCGCGGGCATCATGGTCCATTACTTCCGGCGAAAGAGGAAGGACAAGGTCGAGGAACCGAAGTACCGGATGATGGATGAGGATTGAATATGGAGCGAGTCCCGCCCGAGCGGGACGTAAATGACGGCAACACACTGCTCTTGCGAAAACGCGGATGCAGGCGCGGTTGCCGTGGTCCAAAAAATGGAGCGTAAATACCAGGGAGCTGAACAATGGATGAATTCGACGGCATAAAGGAACGCAAGGAAGGCAAAAAAAGGATGCCCCTCGGCATGGCCGTCCTGTTCCTGGGACTCATCGGCCTTGGGTTGCTTTACCTGTACCTGTTTCTTCCGCAGACCACAGGCTGGACGCAGAAGGCGCAGTATGAAGAACAGGTGAAGATGCATCAGGTACTTCAGTCTCCGGCGCACAAAGAAGGGGAAGGCGCGGAATCCGCCGGGCATGAGCGGATGGAGGCCATAGCACGAGGAGAGGCTGTCTATAAGGAAGCCTGCGCCGTCTGCCACGGCGAAAAGCTTGAGGGCGGCATCGGCCCCGGCCTCCTCGGACCGAAGTTTATTTACGGCGATTCGGTAAAAGACCATGTGCGCGTCATCAGCAAGGGAACGGCGAAAGGCATGCCAGCCTTTGAAAAGCAGCTCGGATCGACAAAAATACAGAATGTAGCCGCTTACATCCATTCACGCCACAAGCGATGACAGAATGATGTTCAAGACCTTTCGCGCCCGGCGTTGGCTGGCGGCATGGCTCCAGGCCGCAGTCGTGATCGGGCTTCCGTTTATTCGTATACGCGGAGAGAGCGCTCTGCGGTTCGATGTACCGTCCCTCCGGCTCTTTTTCTTCGGCTCCGTGATCTGGATCAGCGAAGCCTATTTTTTCCTTCTCATCTTTCTCCTGTTCTTCATCGGCATCATGCTCGCGACCGTTCTGTATGGCCGCATCTGGTGCGGCTGGGCGTGCCCGCAGACCGTTCTTTCCGATCTTACCCGGCTGATCATGAAACTGTCGGATCGACTGGCCGGGCGCACGGCGCTCTCTCTGGTACTGTCTCAGTCCTTTGTCTTCCTATTTTCCTCCATCGTCTCGGCATCCCTCGTCTGGTACTTCGTTTCACCCTATGAAATGATTCCCGGGATCATTTCCCGTACGCTTGGTCCGTGGACGCTCGGGTCGTGGGCGTTGTTCACGGTCCTGATCTATCTCGATCTCGCTTTCATCCAACAGAAATTCTGTTCTTTCGTCTGCCCCTACGCCAGGCTCCAGAGCGCTTTTTTCGACCACAAGACGCTCACCATCGCCTTCGACGACCGCCGGTCGGATGAATGCATGGATTGCGAGGCCTGCGTCAGGGCCTGTCCTTCGGAGATCGATATCAGGAACGGTCTCCAGGTGGAGTGCATCAACTGCGCGGAATGCATCGACGCGTGCGCCGACAAAA
This sequence comes from Nitrospirota bacterium, assembly GCA_035291685.1. GTDB lineage: Bacteria > Nitrospirota > UBA9217 > UBA9217 > UBA9217 > DATDRO01. The sequence goes on from DATDRO010000322.1 coordinate 4,826, forward strand.
CAAAGGGACGCAGTAAGCGGCCGCTCATCCGCTATCTCTTCGGGATAGGCGGGGAGGGCGCTCACCGGGGAGCGAGGCCGCGCGTCATCGGCCTGTCTGTTGCTTTTGCGGCCCTCGCGATGTTGTTCGCGTTTCAAGTATACGTAAGGGTCCCTGTGGATTTTGCGATCGTCCAGGACGAAAGCCAGCCGTATCATCAGAGCGGCATCCGGTCGGACATGATGAATGCGTACAGCATGTTCATCGAAAACAGGAGCCTGCAGCCTGCCGAGTATCTCTTGAGCGTCTCGGGCGTGAAAGACGCGGAATTGATCATTGGGAATAATCCCTTCCTCCTTCCGCCGAACAGTGTGGGCAAATTCAGGATCTACGTACTGGTAAAGCGCCGGAACCTTCGCGACAGGACCACTTCATTGCGGTTTACCCTGGAGAATACCCGAACGCCTGAGATAAGGATCAGCCGCGAGGCGTTGTTTATGTATCCGGAGCGCACGGATAAAGGCAGGGAGATCTAAATGACGACTGCGAATGCCCGCTCATTCATGTGCGATCACTGCCTGTTGCCGGTAGCCGCAAAAGAAGCGGTCGTTGGCGACTTTCCCGGTGGTCGCAGGGTCTTCTGCTGCCATGCGTGCCGGGCCATCTACCGCATGATCACCGAAGAGGGCCTCGGCGACTTTTACAAAAAACGGGACTGGAAATCCTGCGGCATCCCCGGGCCGTTGAGGGGAGAAGAGCGGCTTCGATCCGACGTCCCTGAACAGGAACCGGACGCGCTCGCCCCGTTCATCCGCGGCGATGGCGATATCAAGGAAGCCGACCTGATGCTCGAAGGCATCCGGTGCGCGTCATGCGTCTGGTTGAATGAAAAGGTGCTGGAAAGAACAAACGGTGTCATCTCGGCCCGCGTCAATTTCGCCACGCACCGCGCGCTCGTGAAGTGGGACAGTACCAAGATCACCCTTAACGCGATCATCACACGGATGCGTTCTATCGGGTATCTGGCCAGGCCTTTTACCAGAGCGGCGCATGAAGAGAGCCTCAAGAAACAGAACTATGATCTTCTCGTGCGGCTCGGCACGGCCTTCTTTTTCTCGATGCAGCTCATGATGCTGAGCTTCGGGCTGTACGCCGGATTCTTCCAGGGCATTGATCCTGTATCAAAGCGCTGGCTCGAGTTCGCGGCCTTCGCGGTCTGCACCCCGGTCCTGTTCTATTCAGGCTGGCCGTTCCTGCGAGGCGCGTTCCGCGGCATCCGGAACCGGGCGCTGAACATGGATGCGCTTGTTTCTCTCGGGGCACTCTCGGCTTATTTTCTGAGCATCCATCACATGCTGACCGGAGGCGAGGTGTATTTCGATACCTCCGCCATGATCATCACGCTCGTGCTCCTCGGCAGGTTTCTCGAAAATTCCGCGAAACGAACGGCCTCGCAGGCGGTGGAAAGACTGCTCGCGCTCCAGCCGCAGGACGCGAGGGTCATCCGCGGGCAGGAACGGACCATGCTGTCCGTCAACGACGTAAAGAAGGAGGATCTCGTCGAGATACGGCCGGGGGAGAAAATTCCTCTTGACGGTGTCGTTGTCGAGGGCCTCTCGGAAACGGATGACGCGCTCGTGACCGGAGAATCCCTGCCCGCAGAAAAATCTCCCGGTTCCGTGGTCATCGGCGGCAGCATGAACGGGCTGGGCATGCTGATCATACGGATAACGCGTGCTGCGCCGGATTCCACCATCGCGCAGATCGCCCGGCTCGTGGAGAACGCGCAGGCCGCGGCCGCGCCTATTCAGCGGATCGCCGACAGGGTCTCCGCGTACTTTATCCCGTTCGTTTTGTCCGTGGCAACAGGGACATTCTTTTACTGGTCACGCATGCAAGAGGCTGGCTCGTATTCAGCGGCGATGCTGAACGCCGTATCCGTCCTGGTGATCGCTTGTCCCTGCGCATTGGGACTTGCAACACCCGTGGCGATCCTTTCGGGCACCGGCAGCGCGGCGCGCAGGGGCATCCTCATAAAAGGCGGCGATGTGCTCGAGCGCTTGCATAAGGTGGATACGGTTGTTATGGACAAGACCGGTACGCTCACGACGGGGAAGATGAGGGTAACGGAAATTCGGTGTGCGGTCGATAATGCCCCTCACCCCTGCCCCTC
>DATDRO010000323.1:0-7040 GCA_035291685.1 Nitrospirota bacterium
GCGCGCTCGGCGCCCTCCACGGCGGCCAGTTTGCGTTCGCACTCCTCCTGGGTGGGGTTGCCGTAGCGGCCGTATTCATGCTCGCGCACCACCCTCCCCTCGCTCTTGGCCTTCATGAACTCGTACACCTGGGCGGTGTCGTCGAAATAGTAGTTGGAGGTCTGGACGATCGGCGTCGAGACCGCGTAGTGGGCTTTGGGAACGCGGCCCTTGCCGTGGATGGCGAGAGTGGCCGGCTTCCAGTTCCCGGCGTTCGATGACTTGTGAGACTTCTTAGACATTCGCTGTTCTCCTCTTCTTTAAAACCTGCTGCAGGGCATCCTTGACCGCGTCCACGCGCGGGGGCAGCTCGATGGGTTTGTTGGCGTACTTGCCGGGGAAGCCGAGCGTGCCCTCGTGATACCCGACCTTGAAGTCCGTGAACTTGAGCCCGTGGGCCGTGGAGATGACCACCACGTGCTCGGACTTGTCGATCTTCCCTGCCTTGAGCAATTTTATCATCCCTGCAAGCGCGACTCCGGTGTGGGGATCGGTGAACATGCCGGTGGTATCGGCGAGCGCGGCCGCGTCGGCCAATTCCTGCTCCGTGGCGTCCACCACAATGCCGTTGAACTGCTTCAGCGTGCGGATCGCCTTCTGGATGCTCACCGGATTCCCGATCTGGATGGCGTTGGCGAGCGTCCTCTGGGCCTCCATCGGCTCGAAGGACTCGAAATTTTTGAGATAGGAGCGGTAGAGCGGATTGGCGCGCTCGGCCTGGGCCACAACGATCCTCGGCAGCGTGGCGATCAGGCCGAGGTTGCGCATCATGAGCAGACCGCTGCCCAGCGCGGATACGTTCCCCAGGTTGCCGCCGGGAATGATGATCACGTCGGGGATCTCCCAGTCGAACTGCTGGGCGATCTCGATGCCCACGGTCTTTTGGCCCTCGATCCTGAGGGAGTTCATGGAATTGGCCAGGTAGATCGTCTCGTCTTTGGTGATCTCCTGCACGACGCGCATGCAGCCGTCGAAATCCGTGTCCAGCGAGAGCACCAGAGCCCCGTTGGCGATCGGCTGAACAAGTTGGGCGATCGAGATCTTGCCCTTGGGCAAAAGCACGATGGACTGGATGCCCGCGGCAGCGCAGTAGACCGCCAGCGCGGCCGATGTATCCCCGGTGGACGCGCAGGCCACAGCCTGGATCGGCGCGCCCTCGCTGATCATCTGTTTGACCATGGACACGAGCACCGTCATGCCGAGGTCCTTGAACGACCCGCTGTGGGAATTGCCGCAAAGCTTGATCCAGAGGTTGTCCAGGCCGAGCATCTTGCCGAACCGCTCGGCCCAGAACAGGTTGGTGCCGCCTTCGTAAAGCGAGACGATGTTCTCGTCGTGGATCTGCGGGAGTATCCATTCCTTCTTTCCCCACACGCCTGAGCCGTAGGGCCACTGGGTGGACTTGTACCGGTCCTCGAACAGCTTCATCCACGCCTTGGCGTCGCGTCGGGCGAGGGCCTTCATGTCGTGCTGCACTTCCAGCAGCGCCCCGCAGGTCTTGCAGCGATAGATGATCGTGTTCAACGGATACTGCGCTTTGCACTGTTCGTTGATACATTGAAACCAGGCTCGATATGACATTAGGTTTACCCTCGGTTATTCATATTCATCCCGCGCTCCGCGGGATCGCGCATGAGGACGGCTTGCGATAAAAATATCCCTCAAGCACAGAGAACAGAATATCACAATGGCATGCCAATAATCAATGCAAAATTATTGATTTTGGCAAGCCTTCAGTTACGGAGGTAAATTAAGCAGGGGGCAGCAGCCCTTGAGCGATAGACGCGCATGATAAAGACTAACTTACAGCAAATAACTCGTAACTGGTAACTTCAAAAGAGTTACAAGTTGTCTATTTTCGGTTATCAGTTGGCGAAGCCCGCACGCTTGCGCCTGTCTGCGTGCGAACACGCACAGGCAGGCGGCAAAGCGAAAGGGGTGCTACCCCCGTAACTGAAGGATTACTGATTTTGCGGGGTTGCCTAAACTTGACAACGGGCGGCGCTCGGCTTCCGGCGCAAAAAAAACGTGACAGAAACGGCTCGTTATGCTATAGTTGTCGTTAATAAAATCACTTTCCGGGAGGACACCATGAAGCTGCTTAAACCTGTAGTAGTTGCGCTTGCCGCCGCGGTTCTGCTGACGGGTTGCCTGTACATGGACGTGAAGACGCCCTATGACACCGACCTGAACAAGACAGTCCTCGGCCAGAAGACGGGCAAAGCCCATTCGCAATCGGTCCTCTGGCTCTTTGCCTGGGGCGATGCGGGCACCGCCGCTGCCGCGAAGGCCGGGAACATCACGACGGTGAATCACATGGACCACGAGATGTTCAGCGTTCTCTTCGGCCTTTATACAAAATCGACCACGGTTGTTTTCGGAGATTAGGACGCCGCCATGAGAAGATTCTTCGTCATAACGGCGCTCCTGGTCCCGGTACTCCTTTTCTCCGGCTGCGAAATCGGGCTTATTTATACGCATAAGGTGGAGCCGCTCAATCCCAACATGCACCGTACCGAGCTGGCACCGGCAAACGGACAGGGTGACATCAAGCAGATCGCGCTCTACGGCATAAGTGTCACCTGGGGTGATGACTCCATCGGCAGCGCGGCCCGGGAAAAGGGGCTCACCGAGCTTTACTATGCGGACCGAGAGACCCTGAGCGTTATGTTCGGCATCTGGAAACAGGAGACCATACACGTCTACGGCAGGTAGTGTCGCTCCATTCGGGTGAGCGCCTTGCGGTCACGTATGATCCCCTGTTCGAGAGTAGTGGTGTGCCCTAAAGAGGCTTTCGCAAAGAAATCCTTATATCCTGCACATACCAATTAACCAAATCCCGGAGCTCAAAATCCATTTTGAGCTCCGTCCTCTTATGCTCCTACAGCAATAATAACGCGCGGAATAATAAATATTGACCGGTAGACCACTGCGAGCAGGCAACCCCTGAGCGCTCGCCGTGTTGAAGCGTGCTGCATACTCCAGGTGCATCTCATATTCCTATTACCTGATAGCCGAAGCGTCGCGCAAAATGCATTTTCCCGTATTCCGGCACGCTACACGGCGGAGCGAAGGGGTTGCCTGCGAACTTCAATGTCTATTTTTGGGATGCAATGAAAGCTTGACATTTCCACGCCCAGTTGTTATGTTACGGGGCCTTAATTAAGGAAGCATAGGGCATGGTGCAGAGGGCAAAGCGTCGGCGACCGGGAAAGATAAAACAATGAGCTACACGGACGAAATAAATAAGCGGCGGACCTTCGCCATAATAAGCCACCCGGACGCGGGCAAAACAACGCTCACCGAGAAATTCCTTCTTTTCGGCGGCGCGATCCAGGTGGCCGGCGCGGTGAAGTCGAACAAGATCAGGAAGAGCACGGCCTCCGACTTTATGGACATCGAGCGCCAGCGCGGCATCTCCGTGGCCACATCGGTCATGGGATTCGACTATGACGGGCTCAAGATCAACCTCCTCGACACGCCGGGCCATAAGGACTTCGCCGAAGACACCTATCGCACGCTCACGGCCGTGGACAGTGTGATCCTCGTGGTGGACTGCGTCAAGGGCGTTGAAGAGCAGACCGAAAAGCTCATGGAAGTCTGCCGTATGCGCAAGACGCCGGTCATCATCTTCGTGAACAAGCTGGACCGCGAGGGGAAGCACCCCTTCGAGCTGCTCGATGAGCTCGAAACGAAGTTGAACATCAAGGTGCAGCCGCTCTCGTGGCCCATCAGCATGGGAACGTCCTTCAAGGGCGTCTACAACCTCTATAACAAGAGCCTCTATTTATTCCGTCCCGGCGGCGCAACGGTCGCCGAAGACGTGCTCGCGATCAAAGGCCTCGACGATCCCGCCCTCGACCAGCAGCTCGGCGATTATGCCGCGCAATTGAAGGAAGACGCCGCATTGATCTCAGGCACGCACGACCCCTTTGACGTCAAGACCTATCTGAGCGGCGACCTCGCGCCGGTCTTCTTCGGGAGCGCCATCAACAACTTCGGCGTCAAGGAGCTGCTCGATACCTTTACCGGGATTGCGCCCACGCCCGGCAGCAGGCCCACTGCCCAGCGCGTGGTAAGTTCCGGCGAAAAACAGTTCACGGGCTTCGTATTCAAGATACACGCGAACCTCGACCCCAGGCACCGCGACCGCATCGCCTTCATACGCATCTGCTCAGGCAAGTTCGAAAGGAACAAGATGTTCCATCACGTCCGCCTCGGCAAGAACATCCGCTTCTCCAGCCCGGCAAGCTTCCTCGGCGCGCGAAAGAGCATTGTCGATGAGGCATTTCCCGGCGACGTGATCGGGCTTTATGATACGGGAAATTTCAAGATCGGCGACACGCTCACCGAAGGCGAGAAGCTCATGTTCCAGGGCATCCCGACCTTTTCACCCGAGGTGTTCAAGGTGCTCGTGAACCTGGACCCGTCAAAATCCAAGCAGCTTTCCAAGGGCATCGAACAGCTCACCGACGAAGGCGTTGCGCAGCTCTTCACCCAGCAGCAGGGGAACCGGAAGATCGTCGGCACCGTCGGGCTTCTGCAATTTGACGTTCTCCAGTACCGTCTGGAGCACGAGTACGGGGCGCGCTGCCGGTTCGAGCCCATGGACATTTACAAGGCCTGCTGGATGACCACGGACAATGAACAGGACATGGAGAAGTTCTGCCGGTATAAATCGGACCGCATTGCGGTGGACAAGGACGGCAATACCGTTTTTCTCGCCGCGTCGGCCTGGGTCCTCAAGACCACGATCGAGGACAACCCCGCGATCAAATTCCACTTCACCTCGGAGTTCAAGAGGGAAATGCAAGTCACTGACGCAATAAAAGAGTGACGCGGAGAACACGGTAGCCGCGCCTTCTTCAGCAGAGTATCGCGAAACCCGCTGTTTCTACCGGACCTTTCCCCAGATTTAATCAATGCAAGCCGCGCAGCCCTTGAGCGAGAGACGCGCATGATAAAGACTAACTTACAACGAATAACTCGTAACCGGTAACTTCAAAAGAGTTACAAGTTGTCTGTTTTCGGTTATCAGTTGGCGAAGCCCGCACGCGTGCGCGGCAGAGCGAAGGGGCTGCGGATGGCGCAATGCCGTTTTCCGTTTCAATTCTCCATTTGGATTTGCCAGGTAAATTTCAATAAATAATAACATTTTGGGAAACTCCAGGCTATTTCCATCCTTGACATTCTGAAATATTGTGTTTTAATCTATACATTATGTGCAGGATGTGGCCACATGGCTGACGACATCAAAGGCAACGCCCTCTATACACGTCTGCTGGAAACACTGAATAAACACATCTCGACTATCACCGCGATGTCCATCCTCAGGCAGACGATCGAGACAGAGAAGATCGATCCCATGCGCCTGGAGAAAAAAGACCTCGAGAAGATCTACCAGAGCTCCATCTTCGCCGGGGTCCGGACCTTCTGCAGGCCGGAGAAACTGACCCAGGCTATGCTGGATCTTGCAAAACTGGTTGAATGACGGATGTTTTAACCTTGAACCTTCTTCGGGGGTAATCGCCATGGAACTGAACGCCTTAGGATTGAAATGTCCCATGCCTATCGTCCGGCTGGGCCAGACGATCAAGCAGGCAAAGGTCGGCGAACAGATCACGGTCGTCGCCGACGACGGGCCCTTCCCGTCCGACCTGCGGGCCTGGTGCAAGATGACGGGTCACATGCTTGTGTCTCTGGACGAGAGCGACCCGAAACGCTACGTCGCGGTGATCAAAAAGGAGAAGCCGTAATATGGGCAGCGCCGGCCCCACCCGTGCCAAGTTGCGGGCCAAACGAACCAGGCTGTCCGGAACCGGGGCTCAGCGGAAAAAGAACGCCTCCGGCAGCAGGCTGAGCATCATCTTTTTCAGCAACGACCTGGACAAGGCCGTCGCCGCCTTTATCATCGCCACCGGCGCAGCGGCCTCCGGGATGCAGGTCGACATCTTCTTCACCTTCTGGGGCCTGTCCGTGCTGCGCGATCCGCGGAAGAAGACAAAGAAATCCTTCGTCGGCAGGATGTTCGGCTGGATGCTGCCCAAAGGATCAGACGGACTCAAACTTTCCAAAATGCACATGGCCGGAATGGGCACGGCGATGATCCGCGGCCTGATGAAGAAGCAGAACGTCTCCTCCCTGCCGGAGATGATCGAGACCGCCGGTGCTCTTGGCGTGCGCTTCCATGCCTGCACCACGAGCATGGACCTGATGGGCATCAGGTGCGAGGAACTTATCGACTATCCCCAGATGGATGCGGTGGGAGTGACTTCTTTTCTCGGCATGGCCACCGAGTCGAAAACGACCCTGTTCATCTGAGCGGGACAGCTTTCGAATGCCGGACTTGAAGATTGCCCGTAAAGCGCGTCAAGTCGTTCATTGCTCTAATCCCTCCTTGAATGCAAACCGTCATTTCTCTATAATAAAATTTATCCTATGAACCCGACAAAAAATCTCGACAGCATCAGCATCGTCCTGGTCAACACCAAAACTCCGGGGAACATCGGCGCAGCTGCCCGGTGCATGATGAACATGGGGCTTTCCAGATTGGTTCTGGTGCGGCCGCCTCTTGACAGGAATAACGAGGCAACAAAACTCGCCGCCGGAGCTGAAGAGATAATCCTGAAAGCTTCACAATTTGATACCCTGAAGGAAGCTGTTTCCGATCACAGTCTCGTTCTGGGAACGTCCCGGCACACCAGCCGCCACAGAAGGAACATCCGCACACCGAGGCAGATGGCCGAGCAAACCCTCCCGCTCCTTTCCTCCAACAAAGTTGCCGTCGTCTTCGGCCGGGAGGTGAACGGCCTGGACAACGAGGACCTTGCCCTCTGCCATGAGCTCATTTCGATACCCGCATCGGCTGCTTTCCCATCCTTGAATCTCTCTCACGCGGTCATGGTTGTGGCCTATGAACTTTTTATGGCAACCCAGGAAGAGCTTCCGTTTTTCGAGCGCACCCTGGCCCCTGCCGCGGAACTTGAAAACTTCTTTGAGCA
>DATDRO010000324.1:0-6750 GCA_035291685.1 Nitrospirota bacterium
TGGAACACCCTTGAGCTGTACATCAGCGAACATTCGGACGCGGAATTCACCCACGGCATCTGCCCTGAGTGCGCGCAAAGGCTCTATCCCGATTATTATAAAAAACAGAAGAAGTAGCGCGTCTGCATTCCCCGGACGCGAGGGGGGGACGAGGGACGAGAGAGAATCAGAAATGAGAAAAAGATAAAAACGCATGGGGAGGAACTAATCGTGATGAAAAAGGTGAACCCTGTATGGAGACTTGTTCTGGTTGCTGCAATCTCCTTTGTTCTGGCAGGAGGCTATGGTTGCAGCGCGCGCCATCAATATTTTGACGTTGCGCAGAAAGACTACCAGGTCAAACCCGGCACGCTCGCGGTTATCAGCGGCGATAATAACGCCGTAAGCATTCAGCTTGCCGTGTCATTGACCAGGGAATTGCGGGGCAGGAGCACCTTCCGTGTCGTATCACAGGAAGATATCGCGAAGCGGGTCCCCGACTATCCGTATCCGGTCCTCGAAACCAGGACCGAGAAAACATCGAAGGGCAGGGTCATAGACTCGTATACGGAAGCAAACCGCGGCCACGTGAATGCAATACAGAAGAATCTCAAGACCGATTACCTCTTCGTGGTATGGGGCGAAGATCTGAGAAAAGTGCTGCGGACAAGCCAGTACGGGGCCTTGCTCGGGATCGGCCGGGGATTTTACGAGGCCGATATCAACGGCCAACTGTTTCATTATCCCCCGGGGGCCGAGGTGGGGAATACTTCATTTACTGCCAGCGAGTCAGCCGGCATCACGACAGCGAACCTGTCGGAAAAGGACAACAAGTACGTCGACCAAATGATTCAGAGTGCCGCCGTTTCCATTGCCGATGACTTCCTGGAGGTCACGAAAGCGGGAAAGCCTTCAAAATAATGGAGAAACCAATGTCCAAACGATTCCTCTCTCTGTATGTGCTCTTACTCCTCTTCCCGCTGTTGATGGCAGCAGCGCCGAAGGGTGACCCGGAGCCTGTGGAGCGCAAACCAGGGCTCTCTAAAAAGAGCATAGCCGTCATCTCCGGGACGAAGACGGATGTAAATCTCCTGGCGGCCCGATTCATTACCCAGGCGCTGGCGAACAAGAGCCTTCTCTCGGTGATGTCGCAAGAAAAGGTCGCCCTTCTCCTGACGCGCTATCCCATGGACATCAGAGGCCCTTACACGATGGCTTACTTCGGCATCACGGAAAACTACGCTAACACCGATATGGCCAGGATCAGGGAACTGCAGAGAACCCTGGGCGTCGATTACCTGTATGTCATCTGGGCCCCTACCGCAACGCGGGGTCACCTGGGTGTAGGTACCCTTCACTTTGCCGCGCAGCTCTTCGAGGGGCCCCAATGCAAAGAAATAGACAGCGGCACCTTTACCTCTTCTACCCGCGGGAAAACGAGCTGGTCGTGTTTCAGCGTCACCTTTAATTACCCCACCCCGGAGAAGGAAGCGGTGAAACTCAAGGAAACGTGCGATGAAACTGCCGGAGATATTGCGGCGATCATTGACACGAGAAGCAGGTAAGGCGGGGACCGGGGGGACGAGGGAAGAAGGACGAGGGACGAGGGACGAAAGGCAGACGCGGAGCTGAAGCGCAAAAAATTTATAAAGGCCTTCTCCTCTCAGCGTGGTTAGTAAACCCCCGGTGAACGGCGGTGCAGAAAAAAGAGAAGGGTTTTGATCTTCATGGATGATCAGGATCCTTGTTTTTTGGGCAAACCGGCGCAGGGGTACGTCAAAAGCTGTTATCGTGTGCTTTTCCCAGGACCCCCTGCGGCCCAGACATCGCCAACGAATAACCGACGACAAATTAAAAAAACAAAAGGCGGTGAATGGATCCACCGCCTTTGACGATTTTAAGACTACTTGAAAAAGCCTTCTTACGCTATTTTCGTTTCCTTCCAGCACTTGTCGCAAAGCCACATCATGCCGCGCACCTTGCCGGACGAGGTCATCATCTTTGCGGGTCCCATCGGTTTGCCGCAGCACTGGGGTACATTAAGGTTGATAACCGCTTTCTTCGTAGCTGCTTTCGCAGTCTTGCTCATTTCTGCCATGCTAACTTCACCTCCGGGTCAGATAATACGATATTGATAAGATCGCACAAACCCGTGCATTGTAACCGCAAATAAAAAAATGTCAAGGGAATTTTTGGCAATTCTTGGCCGGTAATTAAGAAGCGTCATGAATACATCGGGTTTCGCGGTTTTCAGGAGAAGATTATCCTCTTGACAAAAACAGTTGTTTGAATTATAAGTAATCAGTATATTAAATTATCAAATAATCGGGGGACCGGCCAAAAGCATATATCTCGTCTGTTCTCTCTCACTCGTTGCGTAAACTTTTATGGAAGACCACAAACTCAGAGTTTTCTGCGCGGTAGCCGACACCAAGAGCTTCTCAAAGGCATCGGAGCTCATCCATCTCACGCAGCCCGCGGTGAGCCTCCAGATACAGGCCATGGAAGAGCTTTACGAGACGCGTCTGTTCGACCGGTCCGGCAACAGTATCAACCTTACCCCTGCGGGAGAGATACTCTACCGCCGCGCGAAGGAAATTCTCGCCCTCTATGCGGAGGCCCAGAAGAACATCAGCGAGATAACCGGCTCGATCAAAGGCTCGCTGTCCATCGGCGCGAGCTCGACCATCGGAAACTACCTCCTCCCCCTCATTATCTCCGCGTTTAAAAAAAGAGTTCCTCAGGTGAACATCTCCCTCATCGTGAGCAATACGAAGATCATCACCGACAAGCTGAACGCGGGAGAGATCGATATCGCCCTGGTGGAAGGGGACGTGAGCAAGCAGCGATTCACGGTCGACACCCTCCTCTCGGATGACCTTGTGGTGATCATGTCTCCCGCCCACTCCTGGGTCGAGAGGCGCAATATTCCGGGTGTCGAACTGACCAAAGAGCCGCTCATCCTGAGGGAAGAAGGCTCGGGCACCCGACAGATCATCTTGAAACGCCTGGAAGAGCACGGGATCAAGCTTGCTGATCTCAAGCTGTCGCTTACGCTGGGCAGTACGGAGGCCATCAAGGGCGCCGTGGAAGAGGGTGTGGGCGTCTCCATCGTGTCGGCCTGGGCCGCGCAGAAAGCTATCAAGCACGGCCTCCTGAAGGCAACGACGTTCAAGGACGTAAAATTCCACAGAAATTTCAGCATCATCTCGCCAAAACGAAATTACTGCACGCATACCGCCAAAGAGTTCTTGAACTTTATCAAGGTCTATCCCATCAAGTCTCCCATGCAGTAAATATAACCTGCAACCTGCAACATCCTCTTGCCGGCTCTTAGCCGGTTGTCCCTCTCCCCGTCGCCCCATTTTCTCAAATTGGGCCCTGGCCCCTGTACCCTGGCCCCTTCGTGTGTTTGGTGGTAAAAAAAGATTCGATTGACCGAAGCCCGGCAATACTATACAATTATGCATGCATGAAAAAAGGGCTGAAGAATAGCTGGCCGCAGGGGATCTCCATGACGGGAATTGCGACTCACATCCGCAATTATGAGGGAAATGACACGTGCGATTGGATGCAGGACAGATAGAAATACTCGATGATTCGATGGCTGACGTGCTCCGGAAAAAGCGTCCTGCTGAACGGATCCGGATCGGGTTCGATATCTGGACTTCCGCACACGCGATGCTTACGGCACACATAAAGAGCATCCATCCCGATTGGGACAGGGAGCATGTTGAACGCGAGGTCACGCGGAGATTCCTGCATGGGACCCTATGAGCTGCTCGAAAAGATCGTTGCCGTTCTTGAACGTCTTCGCATTCCTTATCTGGTGACCGGCTCCGTGGCCGCCATGGCCTACGGCGAACCCCGCCTCACCAATGATATCGACATCGTCGCGGCAATAGCCGAGCGACACATCCCCGAACTGGTCAACGCTTTTCCCGCGGCTGAATTTTATCTCAGTGATGAAATGGTCCGCGAGGCGATCCTCCATCAATCGCAATTCAATATAATCCATCCCACCTCGGGCCTTAAGGTGGATATTATCATACGGCGTGATACCCCCTTCGACGCCAGCCGCTTTCGCCGTATGCGCAGGATCCATCCCGCCGACACCTACGAGGCGAATTTTGCGGCGCCTGAGGATGTGATTATCAAAAAGATGGAATATTACAAAGCAGGGGGATCCGATAAGCACCTGCGTGATATTACCGGCATACTCAAGATCAGCGGCGAGGATGTGGATCAGGAGTATATCTCGGAATGGGCACAGAGGTTAAACCTGACCGAGATCTGGGAGGCAATACTTAAGAGGCTCCGGGAGAAGAAGTAGCCAGGTGAGCGTGACCATTGATGTTCCTCCTCACGCCTCACGGATTCACAGGACCCTGGACCCCGGCCCCTGTACCCTGTATTTTGTATCCTGCATCATGCCAGACTCCAGGCGGTTAATGTCGGCCTAACCATGCTTTATTGGCAGATCGGCAACCGCATTCGGCGGGACATTCTTCATGAGAAGCGGGCTGAATAGGGGGCGGAGATTTTGCAGGCGCTGTCTGCAAAATTGATCGCTGAGTTCGGACGGGGCTTTTCCGAGAAATCGCTGCGCCACATGATCTGCTTTGTCGAGGCATTTCCCGATATTAAAATTGTCTCATCGCTGCTGAGACAATTGTCGTGGACGCACTTCCTTTCGTTGATCTACCTCGATAACCCGCTGAAACGCGATTTTTACGCGGAAATGTGCCGGATTGAAAACTGGGACACTCGCACCTTGGACGGAAGCATTGCCGAAGGCCGAGCTGGAACGCAAGCTGCATGAGGCCGTGATCCTGGCCCGCGCGCGGCTGGAAGGGCGGATGTCTGAACAGGGGCCTGCCGGTTCAGGAGGTGAAGAAAGTAGGTTCATCAAAGAGAGCAGGGCGGTTTATCGAACGACTCGGAAGCGCTGAACGCCAAAAGGAAAGACCTGACGCTTGGCAAATCTATCGGGGGAACCCTGAGCTATCAGCCATGAGCAATGAGCTTTGTTTGTACCCTGTACCCCGGACCCTGGACCCTTGCCCCATGACCCTTGCCCCATGACCCTTGCCCCTGAAGCGCATGTGATTCCCGATAGTCTGCGGATTAAAGGCCATCCTGGCGGGTATAATCCTTTCTTCAGCCTTCATTTTGTTGACAAATATCCAAGATACGCATACACTTCATTCTGAAAGTATCAATTGCTGATAGCCGGCATTCTTGATGACAAAAGTCAACCTGGGACACAACGACCCTGGGGTTGTTCATTTCGTTTGACAAGTCAGTTAAGATGAGAGAGAAAAGCTTTATTAGAAAAAACGGATATGTCCTTGATGTGTTTTCAGAGGGGCAGGAGCTGGAAAAGAGGAATTGTTAAGCCGCAAGACTTGACCCTGCTGGGTCGATAAAGTGAAAACTTCCTCACGAAAAGAAAACACCTTGACCAGTGTGCTCGTCAAGACGATCTACCAGAAAGTTCTCAGAGCTTCCAATAAATTATCATTGACTTTGTAGTAACAAATATGTTACCATCATTTTATGAGCTAAATGGGTAAACGAAAAGTTGTTGAATATCTAAAGGGCGGTTCGTCGCCCTTTGGGAGATGGTTCACAGGGCTCGACGCCCCAGCGGCAGCGAAAGTCGCGACGGGGCTCTATCGTCTTGAGCAGGGCAATTTTTCAAATGTAAAATCAGTTAGCAAAGGTGTATCAGAATATAAAATTGACTTCGGGCCGGGATATCGTATCTACTTCGGACAGGACGGCGACGTGCTGGTGATTCTGCTCGGAGGAGGAACAAAAAAGACCCAGCAAAAGGACATTCAAGCCGCACACATGCTGTGGGCTGAATATAAAGCGCAGAAGGGAAAATAAGGAGACAGAATGCCTATTACTCGTAAATTTCGTACAACAATTTTAAATCGCGCCGCTTCTGACGCAGGATTTCGCCGTCAAATGCTGACCGAGGCGGTCAATGAATTACTTGCCGGCGACCTTGAGGCAGGCAAGGCCATGCTTCGCGACTACATCAACGCTACCATTACCTTTCAGCAACTGGCAAAGAAGCTGAAAAAATCGGACAAGAGCGTTCATCGCATGCTGGGGCCGCGGGGCAACCCCCGGGCGGACAATATATTGGAGATCATCAAGATCCTTCAGACATATGAACAGGTGCGGCTTCGCGTGGAAGCAAGTAAAGTTGCGGCGTAGGAGGGGGAATATAAACATTAAAAACCTTGACCCATTGGGTTCCCGAGCTGTTCCTGAAACTGCTCCGGGTCGAGTCCGGCGAGATGCTCTCGGTAACCAAGGCGAGGATCAATCTGAGTGCTCTGAGCATGCCCCATGACCCTGTAATCTATGGGCGGTTATGAACAAATATCAAAATACAAGACGCGACCCTAACGACCCACTAACGACCCACTGGGTCTGGAAAAAACGGATATGTCCTTGATGTGTTTTCAGAGGGGCAGGAGCTGGAAAAGAGGAATTGTCAAGCCGCAAGACTTGACCCTGCTGGGTCTCGTATGGACCTGGCCCTGCTGTGGTTCTGCTGGGGTTTGTAGAGGCCGCTCTATTTATTCCTCTCTCCGCGCGATATAGGCTGAAGCACGCGTTCGTCAAATTTCTTTACTTTTTTCCTCAATTGGCATATTCTTTTATTCATACGGCCCCTCGCCGACACCATTCCCGTACAAAACTCCACACCAGCCCAGGGGGCCGAGGCAGTGCTTTTTTGCTGTGTTACCC
>DATDRO010000325.1:0-2910 GCA_035291685.1 Nitrospirota bacterium
CATCCACAGTCCTGCCGGTGAAGAGCAGTTCCTTGGCCCGGCCGATGCCGACGGTCTTGTACAGTCTTTGCGAAGAGCCGAATATGGGCGGAACTCCGTATCGGACTTCGGGGAACGAAAAGACCGCGTCCGAGGCGGCGATCCTGATATCGGCGGCCAGCGCCAAACCAATGCCCGCTCCCGTTGTCTCGCCCTTGAGCGCCGCGACCACCGGAACCGGCAGATTTTCTATCTGTTTCAAAAGATGGTAGCCGACCTCCGCGAAGTGCGCGGCCTCCGCCTTTGTCATGTTCACGAAACTCGCATAGTCGATGCCGGCCGAAAAGTTCTTCCCCCGGGCCGTCAGGAGCACCACCCTGAGGTCAGCCTCGGGCAAGAGCATTTCGCTCACCGCCTTGTTGAGTTTCGAGAGGACTTCCCTGCTCAGGTAATTTTCCGGCGGGCTGTCTATCGTTACGGTGCTGATGCAGTCTATGCATTGAATTGTAATGTTCGACATTGTTGCCTCCCTCTTCAAGTGTCGAGTTTCGAGTAGAAAATTTTTATTGTGTTCCGCGCTTTACACTCCGCACTCCGCACCGTCATTATGCCGCTTCCCAGTGCTTCCGCTCCACCATATAATAAAAGAGCGGGATCACCACCAGGGTAAGCCCGGTGGACGCCAGCATCCCGAATATGAGCGCGAGCGCAAGACCGGACCAGACCGGGTCAGCCACGATCACGGACGAACCGAGGATGGCAGCCGCGGCCGTCAGTACGATGGGGCGGAGGCGTATGGCCCCGGCCTCGATGAGCGCCTGCTCAAGCGGCATGCCCTCCTGCTTCTTGTCGAGGATGAACTCCAGAAGGACGATGGAGTTCCTCACCACGATGCCGGCAAGGGCGATCACGCCGATCATGGACGTGGCGCTGAAGTACACGCCGGTGAGGGCGAAACCTGGCATGATCCCGATCATCGAGAGCGGGATCGCCGCCATGATGACCACGGGGATGGTGAAGGACCGGAACCTGCCCACGAGCAGGAGGTAGATAGCGATGAGAGCCACCCCCATTGCCGCGCCGAGGTCGCGAAACACATCAAGGGTCAGCTTCATCTCGCCGTCCCACTTGATCCGGTAGCCTTCGGGCAGCGGATGTTTCCTGAGATGTTTCATCATATCGATCACGGCATAGACCTGGCTCCGCGCCCCCATCTCGCCGTACACGTAGGTCACGGGCTCCAGGTTCTTGTGATAAACGGCCTTGTCCATCTCCGACGGCACGATCCTCACGAGCGCCGAGAGCGACACCTGGCTCCCCTGCGGGCCCGTGAGGAAGACCTTGTCCATGTCGCCAAGACCCGTGCGGTCTCCCTTCGGAAGCCGGAGGAAAATATCGATCGGGTTCTTCGCCTCCGGCCGGTGCAGGGTCGAGACCGCCATGCCGGCAATTGACAGACGGAGGGTCTGCACGATCTGATCGGTCGAAATACCGGCAAGCGCCGCCTTCTCCTTGTCCACGATGAGCCGGTACTTCTCCTGTTTATCCTTGACGCTGTCGTCGATATCAACCACCTGGTCCGTCCTGGCGAAGAGGGCCTTGACATCCTGCGCGATCTCGCGCTGTTTGCCGTAGTCCGGACCGTATATCTCGGCCACCACGGTCGCACGCACGGGCGGCCCGGGCGGGTCCTCGACGATCTTGATGTTCGCTCCGTTGTCCCGGGCGAGTTTCGCGATGTCCGGTCTGATCCTGAGCACCAGCCTTTCGCTCGAGGTCGACCGCTCCTCTTTGTCGACAAGGTTCACGCGGATGTCGGCAAAGTGGCTTGCCTCGCGGAACGCGCCGCCCCGCAGGAGCCCGTTAAAGTCCATGACCGACCCGGTGCCGACGAAGGTCTCGTAGTCCTTCACCTCCGGCAGTTTGCCGAGAGAGTCCCCGACGGCCCGCGCCACGCGGTCGGTGTTCTCGATCACGGTGCCTGGGGGCATGTCGATCGTAATGAGGAACGTATTCTTGTTCGCCTTCGGCAGCATGCGGAACTTCACGAGCTGGACCGCCGGGAAGAGCATGGTGATCACGAACACGATGGCGATGATGCCCAGGAAGGCCCTGCGCCTGGCGGGATTAACGAGCAGAGGAGCCAGGGTCTTCCGGTACAGTTGATACACGCGCGACTCCTCGATCGGCTGCGGCCTTTCATTATGATGCTCGGCCTTCATCAGGCGATAGCTCGCCCAGGGCGTCACGATAAAAGCGACAAAGAGCGAGGTGATCATGGCCACCGGAACGTTAATGGGGATCGGCATCATGTAAGGCCCCATCATCCCCGTCACGAAGGCCATTGGGATGAAGGCAAGCACCACGGTAAGGGTGGCAAGGATCGTCGGCATGCCGATCTCGTTCACTGCCAGGATCGCGCCTTGGAGCCTCGAATGCTGCTCAAGCTTATAATGACGATGGATGTTCTCCACCACGACGATGGCGTCGTCAACAAGAAGCCCTAATGAGAGAATGAGCGCGAACAGCGTGATCCTGTTGATGGTCTGGCCTGTCACCATGCCCACGGCAAGGGTGATAAAGAGCGTGAGCGGGATGGCGAGCGCCACGATAGCGGCCTCGCGCCAGCCGAGGGTGAAGAACAGGAGCACGATAACGATAATGATGGAAAGGACAAGGTGGAACACCAGTTCGTTCACCGCGTCGTTCGCCGTCTTGCCGTCGTTCCTGGTCACGGTCACTTCTATGCCGGGCGGGATATCCGTCTTTTTGAGACTGTCCAGCCTCGAAAGGATAAGGTTCGATATCTTCACCGCGTTCAGCTTTTGGCGTTTCGCTAAAGCCACGGTAACCGCGGGCCGTTCCCCCTCGGCATTATCAATCGCTTCGATGGATGAGCGGCCTCCCCGATGGACGATGCCCGTACCCATG
>DATDRO010000326.1:0-3307 GCA_035291685.1 Nitrospirota bacterium
CCGCCGGCGATGACGCCGGAGTGGACCAGATCTTCCACCTTTTTTTTGTTCAGCGTTGAGATGAGCTTCTTGTCCTTGCCCAGGATGCCGGCCTGGTCCGTGAGGAGAATGAGTTTTTCCGCCTTGAGCGCGCCTGCCACCGCGCCTGCCACGAGGTCGGCGTTTATATTGTACGTCTCGCCGTTTGGCCCCGCTCCGATCGGAGCGATCACCGGAATAAAGTCGCCTTGTTCCAGCGAAACCAAGGCTTCTGGGCGTACTTCCTGCACTTCGCCCACGAGCCCGATGTCGATGATCTCGGTCTCGCCCGTTGTCTCGGATTTTTTCGACAGCTTCATTTTCCGCGCCTGGATCAGACCGCCGTCTTTGCCGGTGAGGCCGATCGCCTTGCCGCCTGCGTGGTTGATGAGGTTAACGATCTCCTTGTTCACCTTGCCGCCGAGGACCATTTCCACGATGTCCATGGTCTCTTTATCGGTCACGCGCTGGCCTGAGACGAAGCAGGGTTTCTTTCCCATCTGTTCCATGGTCTGGCCGATCTGCGGCCCGCCGCCGTGCACGATGACGGGGTTGATGCCGATAAACCGCATGAGGACCACGTCCTGCGCGAATCCCTGTTTCAGGCCTTCATCGGTCATGGCGCTCCCGCCGTATTTTATGACGAACGTCCTGCCTCGAAAGGTCTGCATGTAAGGCAGGGCCTCGATGAGGGTCTTCGCTTTTTCGATCAGTTTTTCCATGATAACCTCATAAGGTAAGCACCAAATCCCAAGCACCAAATAACAAATAAATTCCAAGAACCAATAGTTAATGACCAAAATTGTTTGGAATTTTGAATTTGGACATTGGAATTTATTTGAGATTTGTCATTTGAGTTTTGGCGCTTGCTTTACAGAATATATCTGCTCAGGTCCTCGCTCTTGACGATGTCGGCAAGCCGCTCCCGCACGTAGGCGGCGTTGATGTTGACCTTTGTCCCTTTCTTCTCCGGCGCGTCGAACGATATCTCATCAAGGAGGCGCTCCAGGATGGTGTGGAGCCTCCGCGCGCCGATGTTCTCGGTGCGTTCGTTCACCTGCGCCGCGATGTTTGCGATCTCCTCGACAGCGTCTTTTGCAAAGCCGAGCGTGATCTCCTCGGTGGCGAGGAGCGCGACCTGCTGCTTGATGAGCGCGTTCTGCGGTTCGGTGAGAATGCGGACAAACTCGTCCTTGCCCAGGGAATCGAGTTCCACCCGTATCGGGAACCTGCCCTGCATTTCCGGTATCAGGTCCGACGGCTTCGAGACATGGAACGCTCCGGCGGCAATGAAGAGGATGTGGTCGGTCCTGACCGGCCCGTATTTCGTCGAGACCGTCGAGCCTTCCACGATCGGCAGAAGGTCCCGCTGCACTCCTTCGCGCGAAACGTCCGGGCCGTGCGTTTCCCGCCCCGCTATCTTGTCGATCTCATCGAGGAACACGATGCCCGACTGCTCCACGCGCTCGAGGGCCTCTTTGACGACCTTGTCCATATCGATGAGCTTCGCCGCCTCTTCCTGGTTCAGGAACCGCAGCGCCTCGGGCACCTTGAGCTTGCGTTTCTTGGTCTTTTCCGGCAACAGGCCGCCGAGCATGTCCTTCAGGTTCATCTCGATCTCTTCCATGCCGACATTCGAGATGATGCCGAACGGCATGACCTTTTCCTTCATCTCGACATCGACGAACCGGTCATCGAGCCTGCCTTCCTTGAGCTGCTGCCGGAGCTTCTCCCGCGTGTTCGCGCTGTGTTCCTGCTGTTCGTCCGCGGGGACGTCGAATCCGGGCGCGGTCCTGACCGGCGGAAGGAGCAGATCGAGAAGACGCTCTTCCGCCAGGGCGGCGGCCTTTTCCTGCACCTGCTCCGTCATCTCGTTCTTTACCATATTGATGCCGATCTCCGTCAGGTCCCGGATGATGGAGTCCACGTCGCGGCCGACGTAGCCGACCTCGGTGAACTTCGACGCCTCGATCTTGAGAAAAGGCGCCTGGACAAGGCGGGCGAGCCGCCGGGCGATCTCGGTCTTTCCCACGCCCGTGGGGCCGATCATGATGATGTTCTTCGGCAACACCTCGTCGCGCAGGTCCTCGGACAGGCGCTGCCGTCTCCAGCGGTTCCTGAGCGCTATCGCGACGGCCCGCTTGGCCTTGTGCTGGCCGATGATATACTTATCGAGCTCTACGACGATCTGTCGTGGCGTAAGGGTATCTTTCAAAAAAACCTCCGGAATTGAACGAGGAGTCAGTAGTCAGAAGAAATACCTGCGATGTCATCTGACAATATTCCGGCTTCTGACTTCTGGCTCCTTAGATTCATAGTTCTTCTATGGTGATTTCCTTATTCGTATAGATGCATATCTCCGCCGCGATCTTCATGGCTTCTTCGACGACCTTGCGCGCGTCCAAATTCGTGTGATCTATAAGCGCTCTTGCCGCGGCAAGGGCATAGGGTCCGCCGGAGCCGATGGCGGAGACGCCGTTCTCCGGTTCGATCACGTCGCCGTTTCCCGAGAGGATGAACGAACGCTCGGCATCGGCCACGATCATCAGCGCCTCAAGCCGGCGGAGGACCCTGTCGGTTCTCCAGTCCTTGGCCAGCTCGACCGCTGCGCGCGTAAGGTTGCCGTGGTACTGTTCGAGCTTGGCTTCGAACTTCTCGAACAGGGTGAAGGCGTCCGCTGTCGCCCCTGCAAACCCCGCGAGTATTTTTTCATTATACAACTTGCGGACCTTTTTTGCGTTATGTTTCATGACCGTCGCGCCGACGGTCACCTGTCCGTCGCCGGCGATCACGGTCTTGCCGTTCTTCCGTACCGAGAGTATGGTCGTTCCGTGCATGGGTGTCATGGTGCCTCCTCGTGAAGACCCGGACAACAGAAGTCAGAGGACAGATAACAGATAAAAAGCATTATCGTACGGCATTCGTCTGTCTTCTGATAGTCTGACATCTGTCTTCCGTCACTTTTTCCTCGCCCTCGGATGCGCCTTGTCATACGTTTCCATCAACAGGTCGATGTTGAGATGCGTGTACCGCTGGGTGGTCGAGAGGCTGGCATGGCCCAGGAGCTCCTGGATCACCCGGAGGTCTGCGCCATTGCCCAATAGATGGGTGGCAAAGGAATGGCGCAGCGCATGCGGGGTCGCCGTCTCCGGCAGGTTCAGCGCGCCGCGCAACCGTTGCATGACGAGCTGCACGACGCGCGGCGACAAGGAGCCGCCGCGCGCGCCCACGAACAAGGGGGCGTCATCGGCGCCCGCGTAAGGGCAAAGCGCGAGGTAGTCGGCGATCA
>DATDRO010000327.1:0-7795 GCA_035291685.1 Nitrospirota bacterium
GAAAAAGGGGACATTCAGGACAGGCGACGCGGTGCTGGCAAAGGTGGATGCCGAGGCGCGGGCTGAGACGGCACGGCACCATACGGCCACGCACATTCTCCACGCCACGCTCCGTTCCGTGCTCGGCGAGCATGTGAAACAGGCGGGATCGCTCGTGGAGCCGGACCGCCTGCGGTTTGACTTCACCCACTATACGGCGCTCACGGAACGGGAGCGGGACAGGATCGAAGAGCTCGTGAACGATCGGATCATCGAGAACCATCCCGTTGAGACGCTGGTCATGGATATCGACCAGGCCGTTGCCTCCGGGGCCATGGCGCTCTTCGACGAAAAATACGGCGATACGGTGCGGGTGGTCATGGTCAAGGACGTGAGCAAGGAACTCTGCGGCGGCACGCACACGCGGGCGAGCGGAGACATCGGGCCGTTCAAGATAGTGTCCGAGGCCGGTGTCGCGGCAGGAGTGCGAAGGATAGAGGCCGTGGCCGGAAGGCACGCGTATCAGGCGTTCAAGCGCGAAGAACGGAATATTTTTGAGATCGCGCAGCTTATTAAGGCATCGGACCTCGATGTGGTACCGCGTGTGGAGAAGCTCGTTGCGCAGATAAAGTCCCTGGAGAAGGAGCTGGACCGGCTCAAGCACAAGGTCCAGTCATCTCAGGCCGGCGACGTGGTGAGCGAGGCAAGGCTTGTCGACGGGGTGAGGGTGCTTGCGAAACGGGTGGACGGCATGGACCCGAAAGAGCTGCGGGATTTCGGGGATAAGCTCAGGGACAGGGTCGGGAGCGGGATCCTCGCGCTCGGTTCGGCCAAAGATGACAAGGTGAGCCTGATCGTGATGGTCACGAAAGACCTCACGAAGCGGTTCCATGCCGGGCAGATCATCAAAGACCTGGCCGCGATCCTCGGCGGCGCTGGCGGGGGCAAACCGGACCTCGCCCAGTCAGGCGGCAAAGATCCGGAAAAACTGGACGCTGCACTCGAGGCATTGTATACGGTAATAGAGAAGAAAAAAACAACGGTTGGGAGTTAGCCGGGCAAGGCGGCTGTCGGTCCTGGGCAGCCGGTTATCGTTTCAGTTCGCGGTTGTTTAATTTTTGAAATTTCCGTTCATCATCAAAGGAGGCCGATATGACACTGTCAGAGGTCATCAAGAAGGCGATGCTCGCCGGTCTGGGAGCGCAGGAAAAAGCCAGGGAGTTCGTTGACGATCTGGTGAAGGCGGGCGAGCTTTCGAAGGGCGAAGCCGCGTCACTGGTGAAGGAATGGTCCTCCAAGGCCGAGGAGAGCACAAAGGAGCTGGACAATAAGATCAAGGACGCAATATCGGGCGCGTTCGAGAAATTCAATATCGCGAGCCATCATGACATCGAAAGACTGGAGAAGAAGCTCCAGAGCGTCTCTGCGCGTCTGAAGAAACTTGAAGGCGGCGGAAGCGGTGAGGGGGAAGGCGGGGCATAGTCTCCCGCCTGGTGACCGCCGATGTCCCTTTTCAGTTTCTTCAGAAGACATTACCGTGACCTGCCCCGGGTCAGGCATATCATTATGGTGGCGAGCCGGCACGGGTTCGGCCATTTTGTGGAGCAAATCGGCCTGCAGCGGTTTGTTTCATTCGGCCGGCGCCTTTTCCTGTTCAAAAAACAACTGCCACCCGAACACCGGATGAGCGCGCCGGAACGGCTCCGGCTCATGTTCGAGGAGCTTGGACCATCGTTCATAAAACTCGGACAGGTCCTTGCGTGCAGGCCGGATATGCTTCCCCTTGAGTATGCCCAGGAACTGTGCAAGCTGACAGACTCGGTCCCTCCTTTTCCCTTTGCCGAGGCCAAAGAGATCATCGAAAAGGACCTCGGCGCACCCCTCGCGAAGATCTTCGCAACGTTCGACCCTGTTCCTGTTGCAGCCGCGTCTATCGCACAGGCCCATCGCGCCACGCTCTTCGACGGCCGTGAGGTGATGGTCAAGGTCCAGCGTCCCCATATCGACCGCGTTATTAACCGGGATGTCAGTATTCTCGCGGGAATAGCCGAGCTCATCGAGGTCTATGCACCCGAAATGGCGGTATATAACCCCCGCGGGATCGTCGAGGAGTTCGCGCGGACGATAAGCAAGGAATTGGATTTTTTCATTGAGGCGTCAAACGCCATACGCCTGCGCAATAATTTTGACGGAAGCGATATTCTCTCTGTTCCGGAGGTGTTCACCGATTATTCGGGCAAGCACGTGCTTGTGCTGGGGCGGGTCGAAGGGACCCGGATCGATGATATCGAAGAGATCACCCGCATGGGTTTTGACCGCAAAGAGCTCTCCCGGAAGGGGGCGGCGGCGTACTTCCAGATGGTGCTGAGGGACGGTTTTTTCCATGCCGATCCCCATCCCGGAAACATCTTTGTGCTTTCCGACGGCAGGCTCGGGCTTGTCGATTTCGGCATCATGGGCCGGGTGACCGAAGAGAACATGGAACAGTTCGCCAATGTTTTTTTGGCCCTTGCAAAGCACGATTATAACGCGCTTGTCCGGGCGTACATAAACCTGGGATTTGTTTCCGAGGATATGGCCGACATCGAGCAGTTCCGGCGCGACATGAGGGAAGAGCTCGCGGAACTTCTCGAACCGTATTACGGCATGAAGGTCCGGCAGATCGACTTCGGCTCCTATGTCGAACGGGTCACGAATATTCTGGTCCGCTATCGTCTGAGACAGCCCCCGAACCTCTATCTCGTGAACAAGACGCTTCTGACGCTCGAGGGACTTCTCAAGCAGCTTGATCCGGACTTCGACTATTTCGAGGCGTCGAAGCCCTATGTTGCCCGGCTTATCCGCAAGCGGAAAGACCCGCGCGCGGCGATCCGCAACGCATGGAAGAGTGTCGCGGATGTACAGGACATCGTCACCGCCATGCCGAGGCAGATCTCGACGTTCTTCAGAAAACTGCTGCACGATGACATTCACATCAATCTTAAACACGAAGAAATAGACCGGTTCATCAAGGACGTGGATAAGTCCAGCAACCGCCTTTCGTTCAGCATTCTTACTGCCGCCATCATTGTGGCTTCATCCATCATTATCCACTCGGGCCTCGGCAGTATGCTTTTCGGTCTTCCTCTCTTCGGGCTGATCGGCTATCTTGTCGCGGCCGTGCTGGGATTCTGGCTCCTGATCGGGATATTGAGGTCGGGGCAGCTGTAAGGAACGGATGCCGATTTCGGAAGTCGATGCGTGCTGTTCGGCATTCGCCGGAAACGGCAAGGAGAGAAGGTCTGACGTATGAAGGTAATGAACAAACGATTAAAGGCCGGGCTCATCCGCTGGAAGACCCTGAAGCGATGGGTCGCGAAACATCCGTGGCAGTCATTTTTGATCTCTACTGCGGCGCTTATCATCATTATCCACTTCTATACGGCCTTGTTCATTCCGCCTTCCAAGGAAAAGGTTTGGAAGGAGGTCCAGGTGACCGAAGGCATGAGCTTCAAGGCAATATCGCGCATGCTCAAAGATGAAGGCATCATCCGCTACCGAGGCTACTTTGAGATCCTCGGCAGGATCGAAGGCATTACGCGAAAGGTGCGCGTCGGCTACTATGGGATGGGCACTCATATGAGCATGTGGGAGGTGCTGGATGCGCTGAGGAAGGGCAGGATCATCGAGTACCAGGTCGTCATTCCCGAGGGCTACAATCTTTACCAGATCGGGTATGTTCTTGCCGGAACGCCGCTTATCTCGGACCCGAAACAGTTCATCAACCTTGCGAAGAACAAAAAAACGGCGCAAAGCCTGGGAATCAATGCCGATACTCTGGAAGGCTACCTGTTTCCCGACACGTACTATTTTCCCAAAGGCACGACAGTGGACGGGATCGCCCGGCTTATGGTGAAACATTATAAGGATATCTTTGCCGGGAGCTATTACGACCGCGCGGAAGAGCTTGGATTCACAGAGCACCAGATCATTACCCTTGCCTCGATCATCGAGAAAGAGGCCAAGGTGCCTTCCGAGCGAAAGCTTGTTTCCGCCGTGTACCACAACCGGCTGAAACAGGGCATGAAGCTTCAGGCGGATCCCACTGCTGTCTATGGAACAAAAGCCTGGGTAACCACCGTCACCCTCAACGACTTGAAGCGAAGGTCACCGTACAATACATATCTCCACAAAGGCCTGCCTCCGGGGCCGATCGCAAACCCGGGACAAGGCGCCATACTGGCGGCCCTGTACCCGGAGTCCGTGGACTACCTCTTTTTTGTGGCCCAGGGTGACGGCAGTCACTTCTTCTCGAAGGACTATGCCGCACATGTGAAGGCCATAGACCGTTACCGCAGGAACAAGCGGAACAACAAGCGAGCGCTGGCCAAGGAACAGCCAAAATAAACAACGGTCACTTCCATTCTTTCAATTTCTTCAAAATGAATTCTATGATTTCCCCGTGCTCCTCGGCACCCCGGCCTTTTATCAGGAGCGGTTTTCCAAAGGCAATGTGAACCGGTTTTGAAGGGTCGATCCTGCCGAAATCTTTCAGCAGCCTGCCGTTTCCCCATGCCTCTGTCCTCAGGGCAATGGGGACGATCGGGACCCCTGCCTTTCTGGCCAGCTTTATTCCTATTGTGTTAAACGTTTCCGGATCAACGGTAGCGGTCCGCGTGGTCTGAGGAAAAATAATGACAGACCTGCCGGCCTTCAGCCGCGCTGTTCCGCCTTCCAGTACGGCCTCGAAATCCTTGCGGGGGTTTGTCCTGTCCACGACAATGGGATCTCTTGAACGCATGATGTGTTTGAACACGGGGTAATCGATGAGGCTTCGCTTGATGACAAAAGTAACGTCTTTAAAGGGAGCAATGATGGCGGGGAGGACGAACGTCTCGAGCGTGCTCATATGATTCCCGATGAAGACGCAGGGGCCTTCGAGCGTTTGAAAATGATCGACGCCGGTTATCTCGATATGAACCCCGACACGCTCAAGGGCGCGGAACGTTTCGAGGCTGCTGTAGGCCCATGCCGCGGTAGGATAGTGTCCTCGTTTTGCTTTGGCGCTCCCTCTATACACGATCGAAAAAACGTCAGCATAGAACGCGAACGAAGGACATGCTCTTGAAAAGAAGGAAACAGGGCCCGGGGCGGTTTTGTATGAGCCGTTTTTGAAAAGCAATTCGTTCAAAGCAGCAACTCTCTTTCTCCCGATGATTGTTTCACCATCTCCAGACTACTCCCGATGTCTCGGATCGAGGGCGTCGCGGATCCCTTCGCCGAGCAGATTATAGCCGAGCACGGTCAGAAGTATTGCGAGACCGGGGAACGCGGAAAGCCACCACGCGATCTCGATATTGTCCTTGCCTGAGGCAAGGAGGCTTCCCCAGCTCGGTGTCGGCGGCTGTACTCCGAGTCCGAGAAAGCTGAGACCGGATTCGATAAGAATCGCTCCTCCGATCCCCATGGTGGCGGAGACGAGTATGGGGGAAAGCCCGTTCGGCAGAACGTGCCTGAATATGATCCTGCCGTCGGATGCTCCGATGGCACGGGCGGCCACCACAAATTCACGCTCTTTCAGCGACAGAAATTCAGCCCGTATGAGGCGGGCAGGCTCCATCCAGCTTGTGAGTCCGATCACCACCATGATATTCCAGATGCTCGGCTCGAGTATGGCAATGACCGCCAGGATGAGAAAAATGGTCGGAAGAGTGAGCATGATGTCAACGGCCCTCATGATCAGGCTGTCGAGCATCCCTCCGTAGTATCCCGCAATTGAGCCCAGGAGTATGCCGATGAGCGTGGCGATCCCGACCGCGGAAAAGCCCACCTTGAGCGAGACGCGCGAACCCCAGATCATGCGCGACAAAACGTCCCTGCCGAGGTCGTCTGTTCCCAGGGGATGGGAAAGACTCGGACCGATGAGAATATTTTTGATGTCTATGGCGGAAGGGTCATGAGGGGACAGGAACGGGGCAAAAACAGACAGGATGAATACCACTGCCACGAGCGCGCCTCCGGCAGCCGCAAGACGGTTTTTGGAGAAGTATCGCAGAGATGATGCTGTTATGGTTGTCGTGCCGTTCATTTCAATCTCACCCTCGGGTCGATGACGGCATACCCGATATCCGCCAGGAAGTTGCCGAGCATGGTGAGGGCCGCGCCCGGCACGAGGATGCCCATGACCAGGTTGTAGTCTCGTGAGAACGTGGCGTCGTAAAATAAGCGTCCCATGCCGGGGATGCCGAAGACCTGTTCCATGATCACACTCCCGCCGATAATTCCGGGCACCGCGAGACCGAGTATGGTGATGACAGGCATGAGCGAGTTCCTGAGCGCGTGTTTGAAAACAACGACTCCTTCCGGAAGGCCTTTTGCCCTTGCCGTGCGTATATAGTCCTGGCGCATGACTTCGAGCATGTTGTTCCTCATGTATCGGGAGAATCCGGCGAGCCCGCCGAAGGCCGAAACAAAGACAGGCAGGAGCAGATGTTCGGCCCGGTCCATGAGCCAGCCCCAGATGCCGAGTCCGGTGATGTCCAGGCTCTCTTTTCCTGATATCGGTAGAAAGCCCCACTGCACGCCAAAAAAATAGATGAGCAGGAGCGCGAGCCAGAACGAGGGTGTGGAGAAGCCGATGAACACGAACATGGTTGTAAGGCGGTCCAGGAGCGAGTACTGGTGCGTGGCCGACAGGATGCCTATGGGGATCGCGATCAGAAGGATGAGACCCAGGGACAGGAGGTTGATCGTCAGGGTGATCGGAAGGCTCTCGAATATCTTGTCCTTGACCTTGCGTCCGTCGGCAAAGGCCGTGCCGAAGTCCAGGGTCACGAATTTCCTGAGCCACGTGGCGTACTGTTTATAAACAGGCTGGTCGGCGCCGTAGAGTTTTCTGAGCCGCTCACGCGCCTCGGGAGACGCCTTGGCCGAAAATTCCATCTGGGCCTCTGCCGGGCCGCCCGGGGCCAGGTGCATGATGCCGAAACTGAGCAGGGTGATCCCGAAGAGGATCGGTATCATGAGAAGGATGCGCTTGATGATATAGATAAGCATGGGGGATATTAACCGGTTACTTTAAAGACAAGATCAAATGGCTTCGCCGGCTTCGAGAGCTTGATGCCGGTGAACTGGCCTCGGGCCGCCTTCTGTACCGGCTGGTGGTCGAACTCCATGAGTTCCACCTTCTGGGTAAAGTCAGACTCGGCGCCCTTGATGTGGATGGTCTCTCCAACCGCAAGGTCGCCGAACTCAAGCTTAACGGCGGCGACAGAGTTTTTGTCGAAAAACCTTATGACGGACCCGATCCGCTCTTCCATAGTGCTCATAATATAGTATAAAAAATGTGTTATTTCAAGGAAAAATCCGTATAAAAATCGGGATGGCGAGTGTGTTTTGCGGGGGAGGAGAACGGCATAAATCCAAAAAAGACGGCCATATAGAGCTTGACAAGAAACGATCCTGTTAGTATTATATGTACTCTTGCGGGGCGTGGCGCAGCCCGGTAGCGCGTCTGCTTTGGGAGCAGAAAGTCGGAGGTTCGAATCCTCTCGCCCCGACCAGAAAAACTAACCAATAACTTATAACTGGTCACTAATAACGAAAGCCAAAGTGCAGCGGTCCGGGCAGTTCGTTTCTGTTATGAGTCACAAGTTACAGGTTATAAGTCAGTTTTATTGCGCCTGTAGCTCAGGTGGATAGAGCAACAGCCTTCTAAGCTGTGGGTCAGGGGTTCGAATCCCTTCAGGCGCGCCAGAAAAACTGATGTATAACCTATAGCTGATAAGTTATGACTTGACTGGCGGTTTTATTTGTTATAAGTTACCTGTTGTAAGTC
>DATDRO010000328.1:0-3570 GCA_035291685.1 Nitrospirota bacterium
AATTCATGCGGACAACCATTTAGTGTTACAGAAAATTGCGGGCTGTGTTGCGGAAAGGAGGTGAATGGGGATGAAAAAGACAGTGAGCAGGAAAGCTCTTGTCAAAGAGGCTGCCTTCTGGGACAAAATGAAAATGGCGCTGCGCGAGAATCCCGTGACGGTATGCCACAAATGAAAGGGTTGAAAGAGCTGAAGTTGCCGGTCCGGCAACGAATTGCAAGTCGGCAGATAGGGCGGCCACCGGGTCTTTAGTCAAACCGGGGAAAACTCCGCCATATCTGCCTGTTTTATTTGTACTGCGTTACCTTCGTCTACATCTATCGTGAGTGATTTTAAATTTGCTAATTGCCAAACGGCTGGAGAAAAGCCTTGGACGGGATTGACAAGATTAACAGGATAGTCAAAGGCATTTTTATCCGATTTTATCCTGTTCATCCTGTAAAAAAAATATTTGGTTCCTGCTTGTCTCCTTAGGATTATAAGATCATGTCAGTACGCGAAGCCTTTGATTTCCTGATTCAGTGGCACCTCACGGAACAATGCAACCTAAGATGCACGCACTGTTATCAGGAAGACACAAAGACCGGTGAGCTGTCTCTGTCCGAGATAAAGGAGACCATCACGGAAATCTCGGAGATGTTCTCAGCATGGGCCGGGCGGTATGAAGTCGCGTTCTCTCCGAGCTTCAATATCACCGGCGGGGAGCCGTTCCTCAGGAAGGACCTCTTCGAGATCCTGAGCGAAATACGCGGCCACGGATACGATGTTTATGTTCTTACAAATGGAACCTTGATCGATGAGGGCCGCGCCAAGGCGCTCAAGGAGCTCGGGGTAAAAGGGGTACAGGTCAGCCTCGAAGGACCGGAAGAGGTCCACGAAATGGTCCGCGGCAAGGGGAGTTTCTCCGCATCTATCCGGGGCATCAGACACCTCCTTGATGCTGGTTTGCGCGTAACGGTGAACACCACGCTCTCTGCGATCAACGCAGAACATTTCACGAAACTGGCCGGGCTCTCAGCAAGCCTCGGCGTGCAGCGGCTCGGCTTTTCGAGACTCGTTCCCTCGGGCAGGGGCGCCGGGCTCGTGAACAGCATGCTCTCAAAGGAGGAGGTCCGGAAGCTTTACGAGAAGATATCTTCCCTTTCTCCCAGCGGACTTGAGTTCGTCACCGGCGACCCCGTCGCGACACAGATGAAAACATCATTGGAACAGGGGAAAAACAGCGGCTCCGTCCCTGCGGGAGGATGCGCCGCCGGCGTCTCTGGACTCACCTTCCTTCCGGACGGGACGATCGTTCCATGCCGGAGACTCCCAATACCTGTCGGAAACGTAAAAAAAGATTCGCTCAGGGAGGTCTGGGCTGTCTCGCCCGTGCTCGAGGCGCTCAGGGACAAGAGTAGATACAAGGGAAAGTGCCGTACCTGCCGGAGATGGGCCGACTGCAGGGGCTGCAGGGCGATCGCGTATGCCTATGCGCGGTCACAGGGGGAAGATGACTTTCTGACAGAAGACCCGCACTGTTTTATTGATGGAGAATCGTAAAAGGTATATACTGGTTGCCGTGGTCGCGGGATAATGATCTTTTCTCGTGCCCTCTGCCCCGATTATTACTCCGCCGTAGCGTCGTCCTTAACGGGCGACGAAAATACGCCGGAGAACGACGCCGACGCTGCTTTTTGGAGGAATCATGCAGTTTATCGTACAGCCGCATCGCATCGCGAAACAATTATCCACAGCATCACGAATTCAGCGCCGTTGTCTGCCGTTTTCCGCATCGGGTTTGTTGCTCGTTGCAGCAGCGCTCCTTTCCGGCTGCGCCGGCAAATATATAGACGTTCCGCAGCCCTCCCGGTTGTCGCTTCCTTCGACGAGCAGCATGGTCATTGCAATTCCGGACGCCTCGTACCACGAGGTCGCCCTCGGCATGGAACTGAAAAAACAGTTGCGCAGAGCGCAATTCTATTCCCTGCTGGCAGACAGGGAAGTGCGGGAACGTCTTCGCCAAACCGCTCAGTCGAGCCGGAATATCGCGAAGGATCCGAAGCTTGCGCAGGGACTCGCGGCTGATGTGGTGCTCACATCCAGGGTCGTCGCCTGGGAGAGAAGTACCGGGGCCCCCGAGCGGCGGATTGTGAGCGAGGCGGGCAGGGTCGTTCAGTATTGCTCACCGATAACAGGAACGCTGCGCGCCTCTTTTACGCTCTGGAAAACCGACAGCGGCCAAAAACTCTTTGAGGACGAGACCTCCGCTTCACGGCGAGCATGGGAGTGCGCTGATGATATGAAGGGCTTGCAAGGCAATCTGGAGGCTTACGGAAGAACAGGAGAAAGGACTGTTACAGAAGACTCCGGGGGACCTGTCCCTGATCCGTTCGTCGAGGGCGTATTCGACAAATCATGGGTGAGAGATTCCTTGTTCGAGGCCGCGGCCAAAAAGGCCGTTGCCGCCTTCATTGATGACTTTGATCCGAACCCGCTCCGGCCGGTGTATATCTTTTCCAACGATGCTACGGGTTACCAGTCTGGGCGGAAACTGGCAAAAGCGAGGAACTATCTGAGAGACGACGACTGGGCGGCAGCCATGAAGGTCCTCGAAGAGAACTTCCGCAACCATCCCGACAGCTATTCCAGCCAATATCTCATGGGTGTTGCGCAGCAGGGCCAGAAGAACTTCGGGGCGGCAAAGAACAGCTATAAGCAGGCATGGCTTCTCTGCAAAGCCAGGCGTGATGCAGCCGAGCCCGACAAGGCCCCGGATTGTGATTATCTTGAAGAGGCCTATAACCGTTCACAGAAGTGGGATGCAGAAACAACTTCAAGCGTTCCGCTAAAACCGACCGAGTCTCATTGAGTGTCATCGTGCGGAGTTTTCGGCTTAACGGGAAAGGAGGGAGCTATGAATACAATGGACGCCATTCTGAGCCGTCGAAGCATACGCGTGTATACATCAAAGCATGTCCCCCGTGAAGTGGTCGACGAACTCTTGAAGGCCGCGATGAGCGCGCCTTCAGCGGGGAATGAAAGACCGTGGCATTTTATTGTCATGACCGATCGCGGCATGCTCGATGAGATACCGAAGTTCCATCCTTATTCCGGAATGCTGAGGCAGGCGAGCGTTGCCATTCTCGTGTGCGGAGACACGATGCTCGAGCGGCATAAGGGTTACTGGGTGCTCGACTGCGCGGCAGCAACGGAGAACATGCTGCTGGCCGTGCATGCCAAAGGGCTCGGAGCAGTATGGTGCGGCGTGTATCCCACGGAGGAGAGGGTGACCGCTTTCAGAAAATTGTTGAAGATGCCCGAAAATATCATACCATTCTCACTCATTCCCGTGGGTTATCCTGCGGAAGTAAAGCAGCCTGAGGAGCGGTTCGACCGTTCCCGGATCCACGATAATCGCTGGTAGAAACTTTGGAACTTTGGGGACGGAACTTTGGGGACGTTGTGGCCGAAGTTGCATTATGTATCCCCCATCACGGTATCTACTGCTCTTGCAATCGCGCAACCGCCTTGGCGATGCTGGAGGTCGTCACCCCGACATGCCGCGCTATCTCTGCCATGGATAATCCC
>DATDRO010000329.1:0-7855 GCA_035291685.1 Nitrospirota bacterium
ACCCCAACCCGACCGGAGCAGTCGGGGTCAAGGAGGCTGTTCCGGGTATCACGGTCGTCAATCTTCCCGGTTGCCCGGAGAACGTCGAGAACATAACCGCGACGATAGTCCACTATCTGACATTCGGAACATTGCCGCCCCTTGACAGCCGCAATCGCCCCTATTTTGCACACGGAAAAAGAATACATGACAACTGCGAGAGGCGCGCGCATTATGATGCAGGACAGTTTGTGAGAGAATGGGGCGACGAGGGACATCGGCGCGGCTGGTGCCTGTATGAGATGGGCTGTAAAGGCCCGGAAGCATATCTCAATTGCCCTTCCATAAAATATAACGAGGGGACAAGCTGGCCGGTGCAGGGAGGGCATGGCTGCATAGCCTGCGCTGCCGACAATAACTGGGACAAGATGTCCCCGTTCTATAAACGGCTTCCGAATGTGCCGGGATTCGGCGTTGAAGCAACGGCCGACAAGATCGGCGTTCGCCTTGCGGTGGCTACGGCGGCAGGTATTGCAACACACGGGATAATCAGGGCGACGAAAGCAAAGAAGGGGAGAAGAGAAGAAAACACAGAACAGAAGAGAACAACGGAAGCACAACAAGGGGGGATAGACCATGACAAAGATAGCGATTGACCCAGTCACGAGGATCGAGGGGCATCTGAGGATCGAGGCGCAGGTTGAAGGCGGGAAGGTAGTAGATGCCTGGTCATCGAGCACGATGTTCCGGGGGATCGAGATCATCCTGAAAGGTCGTGATCCGAGAGAAGCCTGGCTTTTTGCCCAACGAATATGAGGGGTCTGAACAACGGTTCACGCAACCGCCTCGGTGAGAGCGGTAGAGAATGCTTTAGGGATCATCATACCCGATAACGCGAGAATCATCAGGAACCTTATCTCGGGCATACAATTCGTCCAGGACCATGTAGTGCACTTTTACCATCTCCATGCGCTCGACTGGGTGGACATCGTGAGCGCATTGAAGGCCGACCCGGCAAAAACGTCGTCACTGGCGCAGTCCATCTCGGATTGGCCCCTGTCGAGCGCCTCTTATTTCAGAGAGGTCCGGAATAAGTTGAAGACATTCGTGGAGAGCGGGCAGCTCGGACTGTTTGCAAATGCGTACTGGGGGCATCCTGCCTATAAACTTCCTCCCGAAGCGAACTTGATGGCCGCAGCGCATTACCTTGAAGCGCTTGACTGGCAGCGGGAGGTGATACGGATCCAGGCGCTCCTCGGATCAAAAAATCCCCACGCCCAGACCTACCTCGTCGGAGGAATGTCCATACCCGTTGATCCGAACAGCCAGAACGCGTTGAATGCAGGGAGTATCGCCTTCATGTCCGGCCTTGCCCAGAAGGCGCTCGAGTTTGTCCAGAAGGTATATATTCCCGATCTTCTCGCGGTGGCATCATTCTACAAAGAGTGGGCCGGGTACGGCGCAGGCGTCGGAAACTTCCTTGCCTATGGGGAATTCCCAAACGATAACGAGAGCAACACCCCGAATCTCTGGCTCCCGCGGGGGATCATCATTGGGAAGAACCTCGGGAAGGTCTATCCGGTGGACCACACGAAGATCATGGAGTACGTGACCCATTCATGGTATGAGTACACGGAAGGAGATGCTAAGGCAAAACATCCCTGGGAGGGGGAGACTGCGTTCAAGTATTCAGGACCAAAACCGCCCTACGAGTTCCTCGATACGAACAAAAAGTACAGCTGGCTCAAGTCGCCGCGCTATGAAGACATGTCGATGGAAGTCGGTCCGCTTGCGAGGATGCTCGTTGCCTATGCATCAGGCCACAAGCGGGTAAAAGAAGTCGTTGATATGGTGCTCAAGAAATTGGGCGTGGGGCCTGCCGCGCTGTTCTCTACTTTGGGAAGGGTTGCAGCCAGAGGGGTCGAGACGCTCGTCACGGCGGAGATGCTGTCGGTCTGGATCCATGAGCTGGCGGAGAATATGAAGAGGGGTGATCTCAGGATCCACAACGGAGAAAAGTGGGAGCCTTCCACGTGGCCGACTGAAGCAAAGGGCTATGGGTTATACGAGGCGCCGAGAGGAGCGCTCGGGCACTGGATACGGATAAAAGACAAAAAGATCCTGAATTACCAGTGCGTGGTCCCGAGCACCTGGAACGGATCTCCGAGGGATGCGAAAGGCCGGAAAGGCCCCTATGAATCCGCCCTCATCGGAACTCCGGTCGCCGACCCGGATAAACCGGTAGAGATCCTTCGGACAATCCATTCCTTCGATCCGTGCATGGCTTGTGCGGTTCATGTGATGGATCCGGATGGGAAAGAGGTGACGAGAATAAAGGTTGTATAGGCGAAGAGGTGGATCATGCAACCACAGAGAATAAGAGTTTGCGTATGGGAACGTCCGGTGAGGTTTACCCATTGGATAAACGTCCTCTGTATAATTGCCCTCAGCATAACAGGCTATTACATAGGCAAGCCGTTCATCCATGCGTATTCCACAAAACAGTATATCATGGGCTGGATGCGCTTCATTCACTTTGTGGCGGCGTATGTCATGCTGATGAGTATTATCATAAGGATATACTGGGCATTTGCGGGCAACAAGTATGCGAGCTGGAAGGCCTTCTTCCCATTCAACAAAAAAGGATTAACACAGATGATGGAATCCCTCAGATTTTATCTGCTCTTAAGCAGAAGACATTCTCACATGCTCGGGCACAGCGCTCTCGCCGGGTCAACATATCTTGCCGTGTTTCTCCTGTTTGCAGCAGAGGTCCTGACGGGTTTTGCCCTTTATTCCCAAAGCCATTACAGTGTGATAATGCAGCTCCTTGGCGGATGGTTATTAAACATTGTATCGGTACAGACGGTGAGACTTTACCACCACTTGATAATGTGGGCGCTCATTATCTTTTCAATGCTGCATATTTATGTTGCGTGGTTTGTTGATGCAACCGAGCGCAATGGATTAATGGGGTCGATATTCGGAGGCTATAAGTTCGTGACAAAGGGACGGGAATTATAATAAAAGCATGTATGATGGTATGAACATCACCAGGGAGAGAAAAATTGCCGTACTCGGCCTCGGCAATATTCTTTTGACTGATGAAGGAGTAGGGGTCCATGCAGTCAACGCCATCAGCAAACAGTGCGCTTTTTCTCCACCCCTCGAGATCGTTGACGGCGGGACTATGGGCCTCGACCTCTTGCCCCTCTTTCAGGAAAAAGACAAGATCCTCATTATCGATGCTGTCGATTTCGGTAAGGCAGCCGGGCTTATCGGAATCATCGAAGGCGATGCCATCCCCTCCGCGCTCAAAACAAAACTGTCCGTTCATCACATCGGGCTGTCCGACGTTCTGTTTGCCGCCAAGTTGATGCGAACGACTCCCCTGGACGTATGCCTGATCGGCATACAGCCGAAATCCCTCGATCTCGGTCTTGACATGACTGACGAGATTCGTGTAAAGTTGGACGATATCATCGGTTTGGCCCTGCAAAAACTGAAGGAATGGAACGTTGAATGTGTCTCGCAGTCCCCTCAAAAATCATCTCGATAGGAAATGATATAGCGACCATCGACGTGTATGGGGCGAGGAAGGAAGTAAGTACTCTGCTCCTGCCCGAGACGCCGAAGATCGGAGATTACGTCCTCGTGCACGCCGGGTTTGCGATCCAGAAAATTGCGGCTGAGTCCATTGCATCAGGTGAGGTTATGCACGAATCTGCCATCGCCCTCAGCATTCTCGATATTGTTGCCGAAACGTGCAGGGAAAAGGGCTGCGCATCCGTGGATTCCATAACGGTGAGTATCGGCAAAGCATCCGGTGTCATGCCGGAGTCCCTCGCGTTCGCCTTTGAAGCGCTGAAGGACAACACCGTCGCCGCGCGGGCGCGGCTCGATGTGGAGGTCATCCCGGTCGGCGGCACGTGCAATGATTGTAACAAAGAATTCGACGTCCAAGACGCCCTGTATGTTTTTGCCTGCCCGCTCTGCGGTTCATCGTCGTTCGTGATCAATAGGGGCAGGGAAATGGACATTGTTGATATGGAGATGACATAAAGGCATAGGGCAGAGAGCAGAGAGCATGGAGTAAAAGAAATGAAAGTTAAAGTTGTAACACGTATCCTGGAAGCGAACGACAGAATAGCGGAACAGAATAGGAAGCGGTTCAAGGACGCGGGCCTCTTCGTCATCAATCTTATGGGAGCGCCCGGAGCGGGCAAGACATCCCTCCTCGAACGGACGATCCATGAACTGAAATCGCGCGTGAAGGTCGGGGTTATCGAAGGCGACATCGTCGGGACGGACGACGCGGAGCGCATCGGAAGCCTCGGCGTTCCGGTGGTGCAGATCAACACCGGCGGCGCCTGCCACCTCGATGCAAACATGATCAGCGAGGTCCTTGACGACCTCCCGCTCAGGGACCTGGATCTCCTCATTATTGAGAACGTAGGAAATCTTGTTTGCCCGGCGGAGTTCAAGGTCGGCGAGGACATGAAGATGATGGTCCTGAGCGTTGCCGAAGGGCACGACAAGCCGCTCAAATACCCGCTCATGTTCCGTGAATCGTCCGCCCTTGCTCTGAACAAGATAGACCTCCTGCCGTACATGAACACGGACATGAACAAGGTGAGGAACGATTCCCTGGCGCTCAACCCGGCGCTGAAAATATTCGAGGTCTCGTGCGCGACAGGGGCAGGGATCGACACATGGGTCACATGGTTGAGCGGGCTCAGATAATAGTTCGAGGCATTGTGCAGGGCGTCGGCTTCAGGCCTTATGTCTATTCCCTTGCCGAAGACCTCGGACTCAAAGGTTTCGTCACCAACACCGCCGAGGGCGTCTTTATCGATATAGAAGGACAGCGCCTTTCCGAATTTGTCAAAAGGCTTTCGAAAGAGGCGCCGGCGCTCTCCCTGATCACCGATCTCTCCATAACCCCGCTTCCGAACAAAGGATATCCTGATTTCACCATACACAAAAGCACGGACCGCGCGGAGACGGGGCTGTTCACGCTTATTTCTCCCGACGTCTCGATCTGCGAGGACTGTTTGAAGGAGTTGCTTGATCCCCGCGACAGGAGGTTCCTCTATCCCTTCATTAATTGTACGAACTGCGGCCCCCGCTATTCCATAACCAGATCGATCCCCTACGATAGGCCGAATACTACCATGGCCGGCTTCACTATGTGTCCGGAATGTCTGGCGGAATATAAAGACCCAAAAGACAGGAGATTCCACGCGCAGCCGAACGCGTGCGCCGCATGTGGACCGGAAATAGAGTTCCGAGTTCGGAGTTCGGAGTTCGGGATAAAAGGCAAGAAGGCGTTGGAAGAATGCGTCCATGTTTTGCGCGATGGCGGCATCGTCGCGATCAAAGGCCTCGGCGGGTTCCATATTGCCTGCGATGCACTGAACGACGAAGCGGTAAGGAGACTTCGCCTCAATAAACGGAAGAGCAATAAGCCGTTCGCGGTCATGGCGCCCTCTGTCGAATCCGCTGAACAGTTCTGCACCGTTTCAGAAGCAGAAAGGAAGCTCCTTGTATCCGGCAGGCGACCGGTCGTTCTCTTGCGTAAGAAGTACGAGCACCGTGATTCCATCGCTATCTCCGGGGCGGTTGCTCCGAACAACCAGTATATCGGCTGCATGCTACCGTATACGCCGCTGCATTATCTGTTGTTTCATCAGCCCATCAACGTGATGTCAGGGGATAGGACGAGACCCCACTTCCATGCCCTCGTAATGACGAGCGGAAACCTTTCGGAAGAGCCGATCGTCCGTGACAACGACGAGGCGATCAAAAAGCTATCGGGCATTGCCGATGCGTTCCTTCTCCATGACCGGGACATCTTCATGAGAGTGGATGACTCGGTGGTGAGGGCGCAGAGCGCAGAGGGCAGCGGGCAGAGTGAATATAAAGCCTCCTCATCCAACCCTCTCCCCCGAGGGGAGAGGGCGGGGGTGAGGGGAAACTCCGCACTGATGTTCCTCCGCCGTTCCCGCGGCTATTCACCCGAGCCGATCGCCCTTCGCGACGATGGGCCCGAGGTGCTCGCGTGCGGCGCTGATCTGAAGAACACCTTTACCCTTACGAAAGGGTCCTATGCCATCCCGAGCCAGCACATCGGGGACATGGAAAACTTCGAGACCCTGACATTTTTTGAAGAAAGCCTCGAGAACCTGAAAGCAGTCTATCGGGTAAATCCTGTTGCCATCGTTCATGATTTGCATCCGGGGTATATGTCAACAAAATGGGCGGTAGCGCAGAAGTCAGGAGTCAGGAGTCAGGAGTCAGAAGAGGTCACAGAAAACAACAACTCCGAACTCCGAACTCCGCACTCCGCACTTGAGCGCTATGCGCTCCAGCACCACTATGCCCATATCGGCTCGGTGATGGCGGAGAACGGGCTTCGCAACAAGGTAATCGGCGTTGCCTTCGACGGCACCGGTTATGGCACGGACGGAAATCTCTGGGGTGCGGAATTCCTGATCGCCGGCATTGACGGTTTCGAGAGGGCAGGGCAGTTCAAATATATTCCCCTGCCGGGTGGTGAAACGGCCATACGGGAGCCGTGGAGGACCGCAGTGAGCTACATTCTGGATGCTGCCGGAGAAGAAGCAGGCAAGTACCTCGAACGGATCGGCTTTGTCGAGAAGTATGGAAATAAGGAAATCGAGAAACTCGCAGCGATCGCCGGATTAAGGGAATTCTCTCCACTCTCATCAGGCGCCGGAAGGTTGTTCGATGCGGTCTCGGCTATGGTCGGACAGTGCGACAGGAATACCTTCGAGGGTGAAGCGGCGATCGCCCTTGAATCACTCGTTGATGAATCCATTGGAAATGATTATCCGGTTGAGTTCAAAAATGAAAACAGGTATAGTATTGTTGATTTTTCCCGGATGGTTCTCGGCGTTCTTGAAGATATTCTTGCCGGAAAGGCCGGAAATAGCATCGCTACACGGTTTCACAATACTGTGTCCGTAGTTGTCGTGACGCTTGTTAAAGAATTGAGTCAAAGACATGGACTTACCGATGTAGCTTTGAGCGGCGGCACGTTCCAGAATATTTATCTCCTGAACAGGACGGTACGACTGCTGAAATCGGAAGGCATGAATGTATTCTTTAATCAGAAGGTGCCGAGCAACGATGCGGGGATATCACTTGGACAGGCGTATATAGTGAGGGAAAGGCTTAAGAAGCATGGTCATTAAAGGAGAGGGCGTTTTGGCCTCTCCCCGCAGGGGAGAGAAGGTAAAGATACCCATGAAACACATGCTCGATGAATTACATAGGCTCACGGAACGCATCGGGAGACCCATTAGGCTCATGGAGGTTTGCGGGACCCATACCGTGGAGATATTCAGGCACGGGGTGCGGGACGTCATCCCGAAGGGCATCAGCCTTTTGAGCGGTCCCGGATGTCCCGTGTGCGTCACGTCAATTCGGGACATTGATGCGGCGATAGCGCTTGCGAAGACCGCCGGCGTGGTCCTTGTTACGTTCGGAGACATGATGCGCGTGCCGGGAGGGAAAGGGGCACTGAACGAAGCGCGGTCGGAAGGCGCGCATGTGGAGGTGTTCTATTCGCCGATGGATGCATTGGCACTTGCGAAAAAGGAACAGAAAAAAGAGATCGTTTTCTTCGCAACGGGCTTTGAGACAACTTCGCCGCTCATAGCTGCGACGATCAAGGAGGCCGAGAGAACGGGCATTAAGAATTTTTCGATCTATTCCGCACACAAGCTCGTGCCGCCGGCCCTCAAGGCGCTTCTTGATTCTCCTGACGTTCTTGTGGACGGTTTTATCCTTCCGGGACATGTGAGCGCGATCATCGGCAGGAAACCGTATGAATTCGTCGCTGCCCGTTACC
>DATDRO010000330.1:0-5495 GCA_035291685.1 Nitrospirota bacterium
TTTTCCCTTACATTTCTTATTAACACAGACCGGCGTTCCGGGAGACATGCAGTCATTGATCTTTCCGCTGCATTTCATCACGTCCTTATATTTTTCTATTTTTGCAAAAAGCTCATCTTCATTGGTCGCGCTATTGACGAATTTATAACATCCAAAATCGATATACCAGCCCCCTAACCGAATGAACGTGCAATCACTGTCCGTGTTGCAGAAATTGGCCTTTTT
Organism: Nitrospirota bacterium; assembly: GCA_035291685.1. GTDB lineage: Bacteria > Nitrospirota > UBA9217 > UBA9217 > UBA9217 > DATDRO01. The sequence continues at coordinate 226 of DATDRO010000330.1, forward strand.
AAAATCATTTTCTATCTCGTCGTGCAATGCGTCGCACTCTGCTTTAGAAACCTCTGCGGCAAATGCATTGTTCTTTGCCAAAACGAATATCGTCATTGTAATGAGAATAAAAATGCATACACGCATCATCAATGCTTTAGTAATTTTGTTCATCATTCTTCCTCCTGATTGATTGTCATTGAATGGGGCAGTTATAGAGTTCCGCATAAGTAAAGCAACGAGATCAAATTCCGCCGATCAGCATCCGGCAGCCGACCTCCCTCTCCTTCAAGGAGAGGGCCGGGGTGAGGATGGGCTTGTACAGCGGCCTTTGAATACCCATCCCCACCTTAATCCTCCCCTTGAAGGGGAGGAAACTTATTTTCGATCATGGGGCAAAAAGACCTCTTCTTGCATTACTTTTGCAGAAGTCAATAGTCTGGATTCCGGCTTCTGACTCCTCTTCAAAACTTCAGCTTCGCCCTTTCCTGGTTCGCGACGACCACGATCACCATCCGGTCGGGAAGGAGATACTTCTTCGCCACACGAAGGATGTCTTCCTTTGTCACGGAGTTTATCAATCCGGGATACTTCTGCGGATAATCGAGTCCGAGATCGTAGATCTCGATGGAGGCAAGCATTCCCGCGATCTTGGCGTAGGTATCCATCCGCAGGGGAAAGCTTCCCGTGAGATATGCCTTTGCGTCCGCGAGCTCGCTATCGGAGACGGGCTCCGTCTGGATCCTGCGGATCTCCTTGAACACCTCGGCGATCACATCGTTCGCTGATTCGTTCTTGGTCTGGATGCCGACCGTGAACGCGCCCGGCTCTTTCTGCGCCGAGAACATACTGTGCACGTCGTAGGCCAGTCCCTTGTTGTCGCGGATGTTGTCCATGAGGCGCGAGGAAAAACCGCCTCCGCCCAGGATATAGTTCATGATCATCACGGCATAGTAGTCCGGGTTCCCCCTGCTGATGCCGAGATGTCCCATGTTAATATTCGCCTGGGTGATGTTCTTGTCTATTTTGACGATGATATTTTTCGCAACATCGGGAGGCGGAACAGGCGCGGGCAGGGCCAGTTCTTTTCCCTGCCATGCCTTGAAATATTCGTTCAGGAGCGAGGTGATCTCTTTCTCGGTCACATCTCCGACCACCGCGATGATCGCGTTCTTCGGGTTGTAGCGCGCTGAATAGAAGGCAAGGATGTCCTGTCTCGTGAGCTTCGGCAAATACGTTGCCACGTCCTCGCTCGTCCTTCCATAGGCATTTTTGCCGAAGACCGCCTTTTCAAATGCCTCGCCTGCCACGACATTCGGTTCCTCTTTCTGACGCTGTATCTCCGCGAGGGCCTCACTGACCTTGCGATCGATCTCTTTCTGGTCAAAGACAGGGTCCATAAGCACGTCGGAAAGCAGGTCAAGGCCAATGCGGATGTCCTTCTTGAGCACCCTGAGGCCTGCCGTTGCAAAGTCGTCCCCGCCTGAGACGGAGAGCGAGCCGCCGACAAAGTCGATCTCGCTGCTGATCCGGCTTGCCGTACGCCGCTTGGTCCCCTGCATGAGAAGCGATGCCGTGATCGACGCGAGCCCAGCTTTGTCTTCCGGCTCCGCAGTACTCCCCGCCTTGATGGCCATGTTGATCGTGACCATCGGAATGGTATGCTTCTCCGAGAGCAGAAGTACCATGCCTTTTTTGAGCACGATGCGCTTCCCGATCGGCTCGGCGGCATAGGCGCTCGATGCTTGCGCAATAATCAGAAATGTTATGACAAAGATGCGTTTAGTGAATTTCATAGCGCCGCCCCATTCAATTTGACTTTTGTAATTTGCAATTTGCATTTTGAAATTCTCATTTTTTCACCGGGACCAAAATCCCCACCGTCCTGTTGTCCGAAATGAAATACTCCTTCGCCACCCGCTGCACGTCCTCTTTCGTGACCGCACGGACGCCGTCGAGATACTTTTCGAGCAGCTTCCAGCTCGCAACGGTCTCGTACTGGCCCAGGAGCATGGCCTGGAAGAACACGGAGTCCTGGCCCATGATGAAGCCAGACTCGATCTGGTTCTTGACCTTCCGAAGCTCTTCGTCCGTCGCCGGCTCTGCCTTGAGCTTTTCGATCTCGGCATAGAGAGCCTTCTCCACGTCCTCCGTCTTCTTCCCCGGCATCACCCCGGCATAAACAAAGAAGAGATTGGGGTCGGTTGCAATGTTGTCGTAGTCCCCGCCCGCATAGAGTGCGACCTGCTGTTCATAGACCAGGGACCTGTACAATCGCGAGCTTTTGCCTGACGAAAGGACGCCCTGCAGGACTTCCAGGGCATAAGAATCGGCGTGCTTCAGATTCGGCGTGTGATAACCCGTGAAGACAGCGGGAAGCTCGGCCTCCTTCTTTACCATGATCCGCCGCTCACCGAGTTGGTTCGGTTCAACTGCCCCTACGGGAGGCACATTCGGACCCCGCGGCAGCGTGCCGAAATATTTCTCGATCTGCGCCATCAGCTTCTTTGTTTCAAAGTCGCCGACAACGACGATCGTGGCGTTGTTCGGAGCATAGTAGGTGCGGTAGTGGTCATAGAGATCATCACGCGTGATGTTGCCCAGGTCCGCCATCCAGCCGATCACCGGCCACTGGTAGGGGTGGGCCAGGAAGGCCGTGGCCATCATCTGCTCCACCATCGTCGAGGACGGATCGTCATCGGTGCGCATGCGCCGCTCTTCCATCACCACGGCCCGCTCGGAGAGGAACTCCTTCGGGTCCAGGAGCAGATTCACCATGCGGTCCGACTCGAGGTCAAGGGATATCCCGATCCGGTCGGCGGCAAAGGTCTCGAAGTAGGCCGTATAGTTCTTGCTCGTGAACGCGTTGTCGTTGCCACCGTTGCGCTGGACCGTCTGGGAAAACTGCTTGGGCCCGTATTTCTTCGAGCCCTTGAACATCATGTGCTCGAGAAGATGCGACATCCCGGTCTTGCCGAGCCGCTCGTTCCGGGAGCCGACCTTGTACCAGATCTGAAACGTGACGATCGGCGCCTTGTGCTCTTCCTTGAGAAGAACCTTGAGCCCGTTCGGAAGCACCTTCTCCGTGACGTTCATGGATTGAGCAAATGAAACTGATGCCACGAAAAACATACCGAAAGCAATTACAACAATTCGAACTCTATTCATAATCTTCCACTCCACATTTTTACATTCCGCATTCCGAAGTCCGCACTCCGAACTTTACTTGACCCCCGTATGCCCGAACCCGCCCGACCCTCTCGCGGTATCCGCAAGTGAATCGACCCTTTCGAACGTCGCCTTCACCACCCTGGCAAAGACCATCTGCGCGATGCGGTCGCCGCGCCGGATCGGGAACGGCTTTTCGCTGAAGTTGAAAAGGATAACACTGATCTCGCCCCGATAATCAGCGTCGATGGTGCCAGGGGCGTTCAGCATGCCAATCCCGTGCTTGAGCGCGAGCCCGCTTCTGGGCCTCACCTGTCCTTCATATCCCTCGGGTATGGCAACGGCAATGCCCGTGGGCACGAGTTTCCACTCGCGGGACCCGATCACCGTCTCAGCATCCACCGCCGCGTACAGGTCAACACCCGCGGAGTGCTCGGTCTGGTAGTGTGGGAGGTGAAGACCGTCGGAGTTTTTAAGCTGTTTTATGTGAACAATAAGATTATCGGACATTTTACCAATAGAAGTCAGGAGTCAGAATTCAGGAGTCAGAAGAAATACAAAGGAATCTTCCCACCTTCTGACTTCAGGCTCCTGACTTCTGTCTCCCGCCTCTATATCTCCATCACCGAATCCGGCACCTCGCTCCTGCTCAGGGGACCGAGGATGGTGAGCGACATGTTCTCCGGAGTAAAGAGCTGTTGGGCCAGGCGCTGTACCTGGTCTCCCGTCACCTTTTCGACGCCCTTGATGATATCGTCCATTGAAAAATACTTTCCGTAATAGATCTCCTGCCTCGCGATCCTGCTCATGTGGCTGTTGCTGCTTTCGAGAGAAAGGACTAAGTTCCCCTTGATCTGGTTCTTCACCCGCGACTCTTCAGCCGGAGTGATCCCCTCGTCCTTGATCTTCTTTAATTCCTTGACCACGAGCCGCACCACCTCAAGCGCATTCGCTGGATCGGCCCCGGCGTAGACCGTGAACAGACCCGTATCGCGGTACGAGGTCACGTACGAATAGATGGAGTAGGCAAGGGCGTTCTGCTCCCTCACTTCCTGGAACAGGCGCGAGCTCATGCTGTTTCCAAGCACTGAATTAAGCGCCGCCATGACGAATCGGTCTTCGTGGACGAACGGGATCCCCTTGCAGCCAAGGCAGATCTGGACCTGTTCAAGCTGTTTTTTCTTCACCGCAACGGCACGCGTGAACGCGGGGGTGACTTCCTGCTTCGGGATGCCGGTCCGCGCGAGCTTTCCGAAGCTCTTGTTCAGCATCTCGATCATGGGGTCGTGGTCGAAATTGCCGGCAACGGAGATCACGATCTCCTTGGGAATGTAGTAGTTCTCGATATAGGCGATGATATCCTTGTGGGTAAGCGCCTTGATGGTCTCTTTCGTGCCGAGGATGGGGCGACCGAGCGAGTTGTCCTGCCAGACGGTATTCGTGAGGAACTCGTGGATGTAGTCGTCCGGAGTGTCTTCCACGCTCTTGATCTCTTCGAGGATGACCTTGCGCTCCTTGTCCATCTCCCGGGGATCGAATTTTGAGCTGATGAGGATGTCCGCAAGGATGTCGATCGCCGTGGGAAGGTGTTCATCGAGCACCTTCACATAATACGTGGTCGTCTCCTGGGAGGTGAAGGCGTTCATCTCTCCGCCGAGGGCGTCTATCTCGATCGCGATGTCCTTTGCCGTCCGCTTCTCGGTCCCCTTGAAGAACAGGTGCTCGATAAAGTGCGAGACGCCGCCGATCTGCGGAGCCTCGTGCCGTGAGCCCACCTTTACCCAGACGCCGATGGACATCGAGCGGGTCTTCGGCATGGTCTCGGACACGACCCGTATTCCGTTGGAGAGGGTGTCTTTTCTATACATTAATTATCCTTAAATTAAATAATAGTAACCACAGGAGCTTCGCTCACACGGGGATTCGCCTCACGGATAAACGCACGGCCTTGGCTTTAAAACCCTAACCCGGACAAGCCGGAACCATAAATAAATTCATATTTACCACGGATGCACACTGATGAACACACCCTGCACTCGCGTTGCCACGCCCCACATTTGCGCTTCGCACTCATAAACGTCGGGTGCAGGCTCGTAAACGCTGGGCGCAGGCGGAAAAGAATT
>DATDRO010000331.1:0-7567 GCA_035291685.1 Nitrospirota bacterium
CCTGAGATGAATTCCGGAGTGAGCGCATTCCCCGCAGCTCAACTTCTCCTTGCATTTTCCTGAAATCTGTACTAATCTTCAATCATAATCCCCTGAGGACAGAGGAGAACGCATGGAACTCGATGTACGTTTGGACAACGATCCGCTCTCGATCACTATCGCCGATCCTTTTCGCCCGGACATCGATGATATCATCACCAGGATAGACGCGTTTCTCGCGGCCCGGGGCACCGGGCGGGACGGCGCGGATATCCGGGGGCTTCTGCCGCTCATGGTCAAGGGCATCGTCGGGTGCGAAGACGGCTGTCCGGCGGATGCCAAGCGGCTGGTGGAGCGGGGATATCAGAACTTCGCGCTTCAGTATGTCGAGGGGGGCATCCTCACCGCCATGGCGGACATGGCGAACGGGAAGAAGCTCTCCCTTAAACTGTTCCCGGATTTCTAAGCTTTCGTACACCGGTCCGGCGTTCGCAGGACAAAGTGCTCTCCCAGCAAACAGTGCGTGACATCATTGGATCAGCGGATGAAAATAACCATCGAGGAAGGGCAAAACCTGGCCCCGAGGGTCCGAGGAGCGTGATATGGAAACGAAAAAGCAGGAAGTCAGTGAGAAGCTGATACGGTCGACGCTGGGCGAAGAGCTGCAGGTGCGGGAAGTGATGACCAGGGATGTCATCACCGTGTCGAAATATGAGCGCGTCCTGAAGGTCGCGGACACCCTGGCGGAGAGGAATATCAGCGGGCTTCCGGTGATGGACCGGCATAACAGGGTGGTCGGCATCATTACGCAGGCCGACATCCTCTCGGTGCTGGGGCTGGGGAGGGAGAACACGTTCAAGGACGTGCTGAAATCCATGCTGGGAGAGCCGCTTCCGCGGCGCAGGATGGGGGATGTGGTGGGGGACATCATGACGTACCCGGCGATCTTCATCAGGCCCGAGGCGAGCATTGCCGAGGCAGTGCGGATCATGGATGACCGGAAGATCCGGCGGCTGACCGTGATCGATGACAGGAACAATCTCCTGGGGATCCTCACGCGGGCCGACATCCTGAAGGCGGTGATCAGGAAGCTGAAATAAGGCAACTGCTCAGGTCAGCCACTCGCTCTGTCGCTCGAGGAACCCGGCCCCCGGCTTCCGACGAAACACCGAAGAGAAAACCAGTGAACGCGATGAGGCTGGAAGATCATGGCCGAAACCATAATGATGGTCCACGGTATGTGGGGGGGCGGCTGGGTCTGGGGGAACTACAAAAATTATTTTGAGCAAAAGGGGTATCAGTGCATATGCCCCGCGCTGCGTTATCACGACACGGATCCGAAGAAGCCCCCCGACCCCCGGCTCGGCACGACCAGTCTCCTTGATTACGCGGAAGACCTTGAACGGGAAATACGGAAACGCGGCGTAACCCCTGTTCTGATGGGGCACTCGATGGGCGCGCTGCTTGCTCAAATTCTTGCGTCCCGGGGATTGGCGAAAGCCCTTGTTTTATTAAATCCTGCTGCACCGGCAGGTATTTCCTACACGCAGCCTAAAATGGCAAAGGACTTATGGAGCATAGCCCGGCAGTGGGGCTGGTGGAAGAAGCCGGTACGCCCGACGTTCAATGAGGCAGTGTATTTGGAGCTCGGCCTGTTGCCGGCTGAGGAAAGAGAAGCGGTTTACGACAAATGGGTCTGTGAATCGGGCAGGGTGATGTTCGAGATCGGCTTCTGGTTTCTGGACCTCAAGAGGGCCGCGCGTGTTGATGCGTCGAAGCTCACGTGTCCTGTTCTGGTTGTTGCCGGTTCAGGAGACAGGATCACTCCGGCGACCTGTGCTCGGAAAATCGGGAAGAAGTACGCCCCCTTTGTAACGTACAAGGAATTTGAGAACAACGCCCATTGGCTCACCGCCGAACCGGGATGGCAGGATATTGCCGGCTCCATAGCGGACTGGTTGGCGTTACACGGCATCATGGGGGGAAGAGGGATGGAGGATAGAGCGCTATGAAGAAGGTTCTGGTGGTGGATGACAGCTTATCTGTGGGGCGCCAGCTCAGTCAGATCATTGCCGGCACGGGCGAGTTCGAGGTGATCGGGCCTGCCAGGAACGGCGTCGAGGCGATCAAAATGTACCAGACGGACCGTCCTGATATCGTCTGCCTGGACATGAATATGCCGGTGATGGACGGGCCGACCGCGCTGCGGAGCATCATGGCGATCGACCGCAATGCCAGGGTCGTGATGATCACCTCACTGGGCGGAGTGGGCGACAAGTTCACCGAGGCGCTCAAGCTGGGCGCCCGGAACGTCATATCAAAGCCCTTCAAGCCGGATGAAGTGCTGAAGGTCCTGCGGGAATTGTAGAAAGAACAGCAGAGAACCATTATTAAAGAGGAGATCGGACATGCCGGTTAAATTTTTCGGTCAGTTCCTTTTGGAGAAGGGCATCGTTACCCGGGAGGCCCTGTTGAAGGCCGTTGGCCCGCAGGATTCAACAAACCTCAAATTCGGCGAGACGGCCCGCTCCATGGGTCTCATCACTGATGCCGACATTGATCGTGTCCATGACGCGCAGCGGTCGGAGGACCTGCCGTTCGGCGACATGTGCGTGAAGCTCGGCATTCTGACCGCGGACCAGTTGAAAGAGGTGCTGGCAAAGCAGAAGGCCGGGCACCTGTTCATCGGAGAGGCCTTGATCAAGACGGGGGCCATCAACGCGAACGATCTGCCGAAATACCTGGAGGCCTTCAAGGCGGACCAGGCCCCCTACGTGATCGACAAGGTGGCGATCCCGGCGGGAGTGCCGGATGCAGCTCTCTGGGAAGCGGCCGCCGACCTTACGTACAAGATGCTGTCCCGGGTGGCGGGCTTCACGGTGAGGCCGGGCCAGTGTGTGCTGACGCAGCATCTTGACGCGAATGACACGGTGGTGTCAATAGGGATGACCGGGTCGGTGAAGGCACGGTATCTGTTCTCGGTCTCAACCAACGTCCGGACGCTGATCGCCAGGGCAATGCTCAACACAGATGATGTCTCGAAGGAACAGGAGGACATGTTGAACGACACGGTGATGGAACTCGCGAATGTCATCTGCGGGCACATTGAGGCCAGGGCGTCCCAGATGGGAAAAGAGATCGAGATCTCCCCGCCCGAGGTCCTCACCGACGGCGTAAACGGTATTCCCGTGCCGACAGGCGGCAAGGGGCTTCTGTTTCCCCTGCATGTGGCCGAGGGACGGATCGAGGCCGGCATCTTCCTGGAGCAGGTTTAGAGGCCGGACCGCCCAAAACCTGTTTTCCACGGCTCTCCGCGGCCAGAAAATATTTTGCTGTGAGCAATAATAATGCTTGACTTCCGTGCCCGGGAATGGCATTATGCATTCCAGAAGTTTCGGAAGTTATTTGTATGGGAGACCGCAAAGACTTTTCGTCCTTGCGGTTTTTTGTTATCCATTTCCGTCATCTTCAATTTCACAAGAAGGAGGTAGTTCACCATGAATAAAGGAACCGTGAAGTGGTTCAATGATTCCAAGGGTTTTGGATTCATTTCCCGTGAAGACGGCGGAGACGTGTTTGTTCACTTCGGCGACATTCAGGACAGCGGCTTCAAGTCCCTGTCTGAAGGCCAGGAAGTATCGTTCGACATCGTTGATTCGCCCAAAGGCCCCAAGGCGGCCAATGTCGTAAAGCTCTAAGCCTATAACCTATTAAGCAGGTCCTGTTCATTCAGGGCCTGCTTTTTTCTTTTACACCCTTCTCCCGATCCCCCGTTAAATTTTCTCTCTTGGACGTCTGTATGCAGGCCCTTCGCGCTGCCGTGCACGCGTGCAGAAAAGTTCGTGAGGACTCACAGCACCCAGGCGGCCATCTGGAAAATCAACAGGTTTTCGTAAACTGCGAGGAGCACGCTCAAGCGCGTCTATCGCTCAGGGTCTGCATACAAGAGGCCATGTCATTTTTGGGGGAAACTCCTGTAAATATTCTCTCATATTGCATTATCCTTTTTTTTCGCTTAAAATGGGCACACTCAATTCCGGTTCGAAAAGGACAAATCATGCCTATTCGGTCTCTTATCGCAATAACGATGCTCATCCTCTCGTTCACTATGCCGGCGGAGGGGCAACAGGCTTCCGCCGCGCCTGCATATAATCTGGAAGTTTCGTTCGACATTCCGAACTCGAAGGTCATGGGCGTCGCGAAGGTCCCGGTCCAGGCAAAGCAGGAACTGCGGCTCGCGACAGGGGAGCTCAGGATCATTCAGGTGAGCCTGAATGATAAGCGGATCGATACCGCGGCAAAGGACGGGAGCATGACGGTCCTGCCGTCCGAGAGCGGCATTCTCGCGATCGCCTATGAAGGCGTTTTCAAAAGCACCGGGGCCGGCGACGGTCGGAATTACGGCGTCACGCCGAACCTCATTGATGGCCGCGGGATCTCCCTCACCGGAGCATGGTATCCTCAGCCGGAGGCCCTCTCGGTTTATTCCCTTTCGGCGACCCTCCCGCACGGCTACGAAGCAGTGTCAGAGGCGGAGAGCATAAGCATAACGAAGACCGAAGCAGGAACGAACACTATATTCACCTTTCTATTTCCCCATCCTCTTGACGGGATACACCTCATTGCGACTGACCGATATGATGTTCTTCAGGACACTGTTCGCGGCATAGAGCTTTCAGCGTACTTTTTCCGCGAAGACAAAAAACTCGCGGAGACCTACCTTCAGCATGCCAGAAAATATATAGATCTGTATGAGAAACTTCTTACACCGTATCCGTACAAACGGTTCTCGATCGTCGAGAACTTTCTGCCCACGGGCTATTCCATGCCCACCTTCACCCTCCTGGGTCAGGACGTGGTAAAGCTGCCGTTCATTGTCGAGACGTCGCTGGGTCATGAGATCCTCCATCAGTGGTTCGGGAACTCCGTGTACATCGATTTCGAGAAAGGCAACTGGGCCGAGGGCCTGACCACGTATCTTGCCGACCATCTCTACGAAGAGCAGAAAGGCAGGGGCTGGGAATACCGGAAACAGATGCTGGTCGACTACGAAAGCTACGTGAATGAGAAGAACGAGCTCTCCCTCAGGGCTTTCCGGGAGCGGACGGACTTTGCGTCAAAGGCCATCGGCTACGGGAAAGGGGCCATGGTGTTCCATATGCTCAAGAATATGATGGGGGAGGATGGTTTTTATCAGGCATTAAAGAATGTGATCGCTGAAAAGCGGTTCCAGCGGGCATCATGGGACGACTTTGAACGGGAATGCGGAAAGGCCGCGAAGAAAGACCTTCGATGGTTCTTTAAACAGTGGGTGGAGGAAAAAGGCATGCCTTCCCTGCGTCTTGGGGATGTGGATCTCCTGCAGAGCGGCGACAAATATGAGGTGAAATTCGCGGTCGTTCAGCCATCGAAACCCTACATCCTCTCGCTTTTGGCCACGGATGCCTATCTGCACGGCGGGAGCAAGACGGAACTGCTCACGATCGACAAGGAGAAGGACAATTTCGACGGCCTGCTGGACCGGATCCCGGAAAAGATCAGCCTTGATGAGAACTATGATATCGCGCGGAGGCTCACGCGCGAGGAGGTCCCGCCGGTCATAGCCCGTCTGCTCGGCGACGAAAAACCGATCATCGTCCTGCCGGTCAACCGGAGGGATGTTTATACGGGCGTCGTCGAAGCGTTCAAACAGCGGGGAGGGGTCGAACGGGAAGCGGGTGACGTGAAGAATTCCGATGTGAAATCGGCCTCGCTTATTATCCTGGGGCAGGATAATCCGCTGATCGGAAGGCTGTACGGCGCCGTTGATATGCCCGACGCGGGTTTTTCCGTGATCATGAGGGAGAACCCCTGGAATCCGCAGAAGGTCGTTTGCATCATCCATGCGAAAACGCGCGAAGAGGTCGTTGACGCGGTCAGGAAGATATTCCATTACGGAAAATACAGCGCCCTGACCTTCGACAGGGGAAGGAACATCTCGAAGAAGACCGTCGAGTCCGAGAGGGGGATAACCATGGAGCTGAGGGAAGAACCGCAGGTTGTCGACCTTTCCACGCTCAAGACGCTGAAGAAGGTGATCGAAGGCGCGGCGGGGAAAAAGATCGTGTATGTCGGGGAATATCACGACCGGGTATCTCACCACAACGTCCAGCTCCAGGTCCTCCAGGGCCTGCACCGCAAGGACCCGAAGATCGCCGTGGGCATGGAGATGTTCCAGCGGCCGTTCCAGAAGGCGCTCGATGATTACATCTCCGGCTCGATCGATGAGCGTGAATTCCTGAAGAGCTCGGAGTATTTCAAGCGATGGGGCTTTGATTACAACCTGTACAAACCGATCATCGATTTCTGCAGGGAACAAAAGATACCGGTCGTCGCCCTGAATATCAGCAGGGAGATCGTCGAGAAGGTGGCGCAGAAGGGCCTGGACTCGCTCTCGGATGAGGAAAAAAAGGAAATACCGCCGAACATGGATTTTTCCGACGATGAATACCGGGAGCGGCTCAAGGAAATCTTCAACCGGCACCGGGGCGGGGGGGAGAGGAGCTTTGATTTCTTTTACCAGGCCCAGGTCCTCTGGGACGAGATCATGTCCCAGTCCATTGATGAGTTCCTCAAAAAGAACCCTGACCGCCGGCTGGTCGGGATCACCGGCGGCGGCCACCTCGCGTACGGCTCCGGCATCCCGAAGCGGACGTTCCGGAGGAACGGATACGAGTACGCCGTCATTTTGAACGATGCCGATGTGGAGCAGGACATCGCGGACTACATCGTCTTCCCGAAGCCGCTGGGCGGGGTCACGGCCCCGAAGCTCAATGCCCTGTTTACCGAAGAGCATGGAAAGGTCAGCATCGCGAACTTTTCCGAGGGCAGCATTTCGAAGAAAGCGGGGCTCAAGATCGGCGACGTCCTTCTCTCCCTCGACGGGACGAGCATGAAAAGCGTGGAAGATGTGAAGCTCGCCCTTTTCTTCAAAAAGAAAAACGACATTCTCAGGGTGAAGGTGATGCGGAAGCGGTTCTTCCTCGGCGATACGGAAAAGGAATTTGAAATAAAATTGCCGTGAGCAGAGCGGGACAACAGAGAACTTTCGTGCTATCATAGAGGTGTCTGCTCAGTCTTCTGCTCGGGAGGAACTCATGAAAAAATACCTGGTCCTTGTCTGTGTATTGATGCTGGCCTCGGGTTGCGCGTCGGGAATGAAGAAGAGTTTTACCGTCATAGCCGATCCGCCTGATTCCGAGATCAAGGTCGTGTCGGGGAGCGACCTGGACGTGGAAAAATACCGGTCGCCCGCGAAGATCACCGTGCGGATACCGAAAGACAGCGGGCTCGTCGTAAAAAATGTTGTCGAGATCAGCAAGGATACGTACAAACCCTGGAAGATACAGCTCCGCGACATCAAGGAGGGCGAGGTCCTGAACATAAAACTGGACAAGGTCGTGGCCTATCGCCTGAAGTACCGGCTCATCAGCCCCATGCCGTCTGATGAGATAAAGTTCAAGGACAAGATCCTGTCCTTGTCGTTCATGATCGGTGAGCAGTCGTTCCAGATGAGCCTGGCGAACCTTACGACGTATGCGCTCAAGAT
>DATDRO010000332.1:0-6637 GCA_035291685.1 Nitrospirota bacterium
AGGATGATAGAGATGAGTTTATATTTGATCGGATATTTCGCGTACATAGCTTATACTATAGCAATAATTTATTCAATATGCCGAAAAAGTAGAGAAAAAGAGGTAAAAACAAGAGTGGTGCGTTCGTGAATGTGAAAGGGAAAAGAAAAACGGAAAGTTGCAGATAAAATGATGTTGATGGTCTCGTGAAAAGTTTTTTTTTAACCGCAGAGACGCGGAGGCACGGAGAAAAGCACCTTAATTTCAATACGTTCTTCTCAGCGTCTCAGCCTGTGCCCAGCGTTTACGAGCCTGCACCCAGCGCCTATGAGTGCGCAGCGCGTATGCAGGGCGTGCGTAGCGCGAGCGCAGGGTACGCCTCCGCGGTGGATTTTTAGTTTTTACGATTTCATCAATTTTCAGTCAAACCTTCGCACAGCTCAGGGCAGGCTCCGCGGGACATCTCTCAAATGGCCGAAATTTATGATGTTTTTCGTCTGCCGTTCATCTCCGCAGAGGGGTCTTGCTATGCCCTGTGGGTTTCGTATATCTCCTCGAACACAGGAGAGATCTCGCTGAATGCCTTGAGAATCCCGGGCGCAAAGTGTATGGGCAGGGTCCTGTCGTCTCCTTCCATCAAGACCGCGCATGTTTCCCGGTGAGTGTATGCCTTCTTGTACGGCCGCGTGCTCCGGAGGGCGTCGTACTGGTCGGCAAGCATCGCGATCCTTCCCTCGATCGGTATTTCCTCTCCTTTCAGGCCGCCGGGGTATCCGGTCCCGTCCCACCGCTCATGATGATAGAGCGCGATCGACGCGGCCATCCGGATCATGGGATACGACGACCCGGTGAGCATCCTCCCTCCTATGGACGAGTGCGTTTTCATGATGGCAAATTCATCTCTGGTGAGCGCGGCGGGTTTCAGGAGGATATTGTCCGGTATCCCGATCTTTCCGATATCGTGCATCGGGCTCGCCGATGTTATCATTTCCACGAAATCCGCCGGCAGGTTTAGCGCCTCGGCAAGCCTGCGCGAATAGAGGCCGATCCGCGAGATGTGTTCGCCGGTGTCGGTGTCCCTGAATTCCGCGACCACCGTCAAGCGCGTGATGAGCTCTTTGCTCATGTTCCGCACCATGACGAGGGCCTCGGAAAGCTCCTGCGTCCTTGTCCGGACGGTATCCTCAAGCGTCTTTTTGTAATCCCGCTCTATCCGGATGAGTTTATTGTACCTGACCGCTTTTTCGATCGCGTGGACGAGGTATTCCGGCTTATACGGTTTGATGACAAAATCAAATACGCCCCGTTTGATCGCGTCGACGGCCGTGTTCAATTCCGCGTACGCGGACATCAGGAGGACCGGCATGTCCGGATGATCGCCATGGATCTTTTCGAGCAGCTCGATCCCCGACATCACCGGCATCATGATGTCCGTCAAGACGACCTCGATAGCGTTCTTCCGGAGGGCCGCAAGAGCTCCCTTTGCGCTCGAACAGGCCGTGACGGCATATCCCGCCTCCCGCAACAGCAGCGCGGTGGATTCGAGAACGAAAGGATCGTCGTCGACGATCAAGATCGAAGCAGCAGGCCGTTCCGTCATTGGTCGAGCACCTCCCGCACTTTTCTGAGCAGCTCCTTTGGTGAAACGGGTTTTGAAATAAACTGCATACCCGGCCCAAGGATGCCTTTTTTGAGCATAACGCTTTCCGTGTAGCCGCTGGTGAAGAGCGCCTTGATGTCGGACCGGATTTTTTTGATATCGTTGTATACCTCGGTCCCGCTCTTTTTCGGCATGACGACGTCGAGGACGGCGAGCCGGATCGTTCCGCTGTTTTCCGAGAATTTCAGCGTCGCGTCTTCGCCGTCATTCGCGGTAATGACCGTGTAGCCGAACTCTTCGAGCACGGTCTTCATGAGCGTTCTGACCTCCGAATCATCTTCGGCCAGCAGGATGGTCTCGCTGCCGCCCATCGGCGCGGATGGTTCCGCGGTTTTTTCCGTCTGGGCCTCGACCTGAGTAAGAGGGAGGTATATCTTAAATGCGGTCCCTTTGCCCGGCTCGCTATAACAGTTGATAAACCCGTTGTGCTGTTTCACGATGCTGTATACGATCGCGAGACCGAGACCTGTCCCCTTGCCCACTTCTTTTGTCGTGAAAAAAGGCTCGAATATCCGTTCTCTCGTCATTTCGTCCATGCCCGCGCCGGTGTCTGATGCGGCAAGAAGGGCATAAGGCCCTGGTTTTCCGTATCCGTGGACCCTCCTGAAAGCGTCGTCCAGCGTGACGCGGCTCAGCTCGAGGCTGAGGTGCCCGCCGTTCTGCATGGCGTCCCGCGCGTTGGTGGCCAGGTTCATGAGCACCTGCTCGAGCTGGCCGGAGTCCCCGAGGACCATGGTGTTCCCGGCCGGAACGGTTGTCGTCAGCTCAAGGTCTTCGCCGATCAGCCTGCGCAAAAGTTTTTCCACTCTTCGAAGGATCGCGTTGAGATCGAGCGGACGCAGGCTGATGGCCTGTTTTCTGCTGAAGGCAAGAAGGCTCTGCGTCAGGCTGGCCGCCCTCTCCGATGAAGCGAGTATCTGGTCAACGTACTCACCGAGCGGCTTGCCCGAGGCGATCCCGAGTTTCACGAGATTTGCGTAGCCGATGATCGCGGTCAGGATGTTGTTAAAGTCATGGGCGATGCCCCCGGCCAGCGTTCCCACCGCCTCCATTTTCTGCGCATGGCGCAGCTGGTCCTGGAGCTTCTGGCGATCGGTGACATCACGGTATTGCCACAGGTGCCCGAGATAGGCGCCCCTGAAAAAGATCGGAATGTAATCCCGTTCGAAAACGCGGCCGTCGGAAAAAAATATCTTTTCATTCGTGACAACGTTGCCGGTGCTGATGATCTCTTCGATATGCCGCGTAAATTCCAGCGGGCTGATACAGAGGGCGCTCATCTCCTGTATCGCCTCGCGGCAATCCGTGTCGAGCAGGGCGAGGGGCCCTTCGGCGAAGTTGAACATCGAACAGAATGCCTGGTTGACGAGCACGATCCGGCGGGTTTTGTCCTCGAACAGGATGCCTTCGCACATGTTGTCGATCAACGCGGCAAACTGCGACATGGTGGCGTGAAGCTTTTCTTCGGTGCGCCTTCGGTCGGTGACGTCGTGAATGATCGAGTACAGGAGCGTCTTCCCGTGGACCCCGATCGGGCCGCTGTACACCTCAACGTCGCGGATCTCTCCGCTCGCCAGGCGGTGACGAAAGGAGAACCGGTTCTGTTGCTTCTGTCTGGCCTTTCTCATTTCCTGAGAGCCCTGCCTGTTCGTCAGCGTATTGATGTCCGAGATATTCCTCGCGGTGAGTCCTTCCCTGCTGAAGCCGTAGAAGGCGCAGGCCGCCGGGTTCGCGTCGACGATATCACCGGTCTCAGGATCAATGAGGAGCATGACCGCATGGTTGTTCTGAAACAGGCTCCTGTATTGTTCTTCACGTTCGCTCAGGTCTTCCCGTGTTTTTTGAAAGGAGACGAGAAGGATACCGATCGCTACGGTCAGTTCGAGGATGGCGGCGATGAGATATCCCCATGGCGCCGCACTCTCAAGCGGTTTGAGAAAGGGGTAATTGATCTTGTGGATGCCCCAGAGAATGAATGTCCAACCGATGACCAGTTTCCCGGCACCCGCGATCTTTTTAAAACGGAGGAAGCCCAACCCTGTCCAGGCGTAAACCGCCCCGAGGAACGTGAACGTGGGAAGGGTAAGCACGATGAACGGGGAGCCCAGGAGCGCGGCGGCGATTATCCAGACCACGCCCGCGATGGAGCCGTATACCCATCCCTTTGGGAGGTCTTTTTCCCGAAAGAGGTACGCGCCCCAGAGCAGGAAAACGCCGCTTATGAGAGAGGACGCCTGGTTGCCGATGGTGAGCCACGGCGACCCTTGAGCAAGGAGTATCCAGAGCTCGAAGACCAGCCTGAGTGTGTAAATCGCCCAGCTTATTGCCCACACACCCATGTAGCGTTCGCGGTACTGGAGAAAGAGATAGAAATAGACGAAAACGAGCGCGACGGTGCCGATTACTGTTGATACCATGGAAGGGACCAGCCAGGACATGCATTACTCCAGTCCGTTGCGAAGATATGAGCGCGAGATGTTCGTAACTGTCGGGTTTTCCATAAACAGGCTGTTGAAGTACAATTTTCATGTCATCCTGAACGAAGTGAAGGATCTCTCAACCGGTTGGAAATACGAGATTCTTCGCTGCGCTCAGAATGGCCATGACAGGGCTGCAAGGACTTTTTCAGCAGCCTGTAAAAAGTTACCATACAAACAGGTATCCGTCAAGGTTTGGGGCTTCAGCGCTCAAAAGATTCTTCCCACCGGCGCGGCATTTTTGGTATAATCACCTTTAACATGTGTCTTTGCCGTGAGTTATCAATGAGTTTAAAAGGAGCGGGTCATGGCCGTTGTTGATGTGAAAAAGAAAAGGCTCGGCGAGATGCTGGTTGGCGGCGGGCTTATAACGGAAGAACAGCTCAAGAAGGCGCTCGATGAACAGAAAAAGAGGGGCGGGAAGGTCGGCGAGGTTCTTGTTGACCTGGGATTCATCAGCGAGCACAACATGGCGACGTTCCTTGGCAGACAGCTTAACCTTCCGTACATCGAGATAGAAAAACAGTTGGTGGATACGGACATTGTGCGAATGATCCCGGGTTCGATCGCGAGGCGGGTTATCGCCCTTCCCCTGTATAAGGACAAAGAGTCCCTTGTTGTGGCAATGGCGGACCCGCTCAACATCTTCGGTCTTGACGACATAAAAAAGGCGACGGGCAAAGAGATACGCCAGGTCGTTGCCACCCGAAGCGATATCTTAAAGGCAATAAACAGGTACTATGATGTAGGCGCCGACATAGAGGCGGCGGCCATGGATTTTGCGGGCGGGATCGCGCCTGCCGCCGGAGAAGGCATGGAAGGCGGCGTGATACCGGGCGAGGTTTCAGAAGATGCGCCGCTGGTGAAACTGGTGAGCATGCTGATCGCGCAGGCGATCATGGACCGGGCGAGCGATATCCATATCGATCCCGAGGGCCAGGCCATCAAGGTCCGGTATCGTATCGACGGCGTGCTTAGGGAGGTGAAGACCCTTCAGAGGGAAGTGCACGCTCCGATCGTGTCGCGCATCAAGATCCTCGCAAACATGGACATCGCCGAGAAGCGTATTCCCCAGGATGGACGGTTCCAGGCGAGGATCACCCATACGGATGCCGGCCCGGTGGTGACCGCCGTGTTCCGTGAAAGGAGCGTGCTCCGCATGGACGGAGAAACCGCGGTGGACATCCGCGTCTCCACATTGCCGGTCATCCAGGGTGAGACCGTCGTGATGCGCATCCTCGACCGCTCGCATATCATTCTGGACCTTGAAGGCCTGAACTTTACGCCGGAGATGCTCGCGCAGTATCGATCGCTCATCTCGCGGCCTTACGGCATGATCCTTGTTACCGGCCCGACGGGCAGCGGGAAGACGACCACGCTCTATGCGAGCATCAACACCCTCGACAGGAAGGCAAACAATATCGTGACCGTGGAAGACCCGGTGGAATACCAGATGATGGGCGTCAATCAGGTGCAGGTGAACCCGAAGGCCGGCGTGAACTTTGCGAGCGGACTCCGCTCCATTCTCAGGCAGGACCCTGATATCGTCATGGTCGGCGAGATCCGCGACCGCGAGACCGCGGAGATCGCCATCCACGCGGCGCTCACCGGCCACCTTGTTTTCTCGACGCTCCACACGAACGACGCCGCGGGCGCCGCGACGAGGCTCATCGACATGGGCATCGAACCGTTCCTGATCGCCTCATCGGCCATCGGGATCATGGCGCAGCGCCTGGTGCGAAAGATCTGCGATCGTTGCAAGAAGCCGTACACGGCGACCCCTGAAATGCTGCGGGAACTGGGGTTGGCGTCCGCCGGGGCGGTGACGTTCTACCGGGGCGGAGGGTGTCCGGCCTGCAAGAACAGCGGGTACCAGGGGCGGATCGGGCTGTACGAGCTCATGGTGATGACCGATGCGATCAGAGGACAGATCGTTGCCAAGACGTCAAGCACCGGCATAAAATCCGCTGCCGCTCAGACAGGCTTCAAGACCCTGCGCCAGGTGGGGCTGCTCAGGGCCGCGGCCGGCATTACGACCGTGGAAGAAGTGCTCAGAGTGACGCAGGAAGCGGAAGGGGTGTGATAGGGAGCGAGTCACGCCGAAGGCGTGATTGCCTTGGTCCAAAACATTCGAAAATCGAACGCCTCCTTTCCGGTAATCATATAATTTCTTCGAACGACATTCCCTTGTCCCGCTGAGCGTACTATCCGATCAAGAATCCTATCTATCGAGATCCCCTGAATATTTTCGTTATGCCTCCCAAAATATCTTTGGTCCGCTTCGCTGTGGCATGAAGAGTGCAATATCCTCTGCCATGAAGCACAAGGAGCTGACCATGATACAGGTCTTCCTGCGGTGGCTCAAAAATATTCTCGGCGCAGGAAAAAATAAAAACGAGGGATCCGAATATGGACGGAGAACGGGGATGGAGCCGCTTGTGACAAAGAGGCTGGACATGAGGACGCGGAGGCTGAAACCGGCGCCGACGGTCAGGCTCAGGCCGGACGACCTGATGGAGGA
>DATDRO010000333.1:0-7700 GCA_035291685.1 Nitrospirota bacterium
GTAACGGCCTCCCATGCCAGGGCGCGGTCCGAAAGGCCCCCCCACTCCGGGACCTCGGCATCGGCCGCCATGGTTTCCTTCACCTTCCAGACGTTCGCGCCGATATCGCACACGATCGGGGTCTGCATCATGGGGTCGTTCTGCAGCAGCGCCGCGAGGCGGATACGCTCCATCACGCTGTAGGTGTATTCGAGACCATACCCCAGGGCCGAGGACATGGGATCCATGATGATCCTCTCCTTGTCGAAACCCATCTGGGTCAGCAGAATATTGAGCTGTTTGGCCAGGTTCACGTCGAGCTGGCTCATGGCGATCAGTTTGTGGTCGTTCGCCATTGCCGCGGCGGCGATGGTCTTGTAATTCTCTTCCACGGCCTTGCCGAGGGTGCAGTTCTTGCCGCGCGTTGCGGCTGCCGCTGCCTGGAGCACCTGGGTGTCTTTCTCGGCATGTCCGCTTCCGAGAATAATCAGCGGTATGTCGACTGCCGCTGCAACCTCGGCCGCGACCTTCGCCGCCTCTTCAGGGCTCTTGTTCTTCTGGTCGGGATGCGTACCCATGAGCCTGAGCGCAATGATGTCGGCGCCGTTGCTCTGGGCGAACTTTGCCCATTGCACGGGGTTCGCCGATGCGCCGCCGATAGCCTTGCTTAATGTCTCGGGCCAGTCATCGGGCGTTATATCCATGATCTCGAGAGCGACCGCCGGCTTGTGCGGGAACGTTCCCTCAAAACTGAGAAAGGGAAGTGCGCTCGCTCCGCCGATGGTCACGGCCTTTGGGCCGGTCCCGAGCTGTACACTGTAGATCTTTCCGCTATAGGTTTCTTTCGGTATTACGAGTGCCATGAAAGCCTCCTGTATTCTTTAGTCAAGAAACGAAAAACGCCTGCGTATTATAAAGTCGAGCATTTCAAATGTCAAAAGGTTTCTTTTCTACACACTATTTTTATGTTCTCAATTATTCATAGGACTTTATGCTTACATATCCAGGTACGAATGGGCGTACATGGTCTTACCCATGATCATCTCAACCGTTTTGAGCGTATCCATCATCTCCTTGTCGAGCGGGTCGATAATGGCGGACGTGAGTCCCGCCTCGATGAGCAAAGCGAAAAAATTGCGGTTAATGATGGGGCGCACGTGTTTCGGCGCTCCATTCGAGATGTTCGAAAGTCCGACCACCGTCTGCATGGGGGGATCGTTCATGTCCCTGAACATTTTGACTGCGCGGATCGCCTGTCGTCCCTGGTCCTGCATGGTACAGATCTGAAGAATGAGCGGATCAAGGAAGATGTTCTCCATGGGGACGCCGTATTCCATGCCACGGGACATGATTTCCGACGCGATGACGCAGCGGTCTTCAGCGTCCGCCGGGATGCCGCCCTTGCCGAGCGTCAGGGCGATGATCTTTGTGTTGTACTTTCCGGCGAGCTCCATCATGGGGAACCGTTCCGGCTCGTTCGACGTGGAGTTGACGATCGGCGCTCCCCATTGGTTGTTATGCGCCTTGACGCCCGCCTCCATGGCCTTGATGTTCGTTGTGTCGAGGCAAAGCGGCTTCTGCACCACTTCCTGCACCGCCTTCACGGCCCAGTCCATGAGCTTCGGGCCGTTGTCCTCGGCCGGACCGATGGATACGTCGATATAATGCGCGCCCGCCTTTGCCTGCGCCACGGCAAGTTCCTGAAGGGGCTTGGGATCGTACTTCAAGAGCGCTTCCCGCACCTTCTTTGCGATAACACTGATCTTCTCTCCGATAATTATCATTTAACCTCTCCTCTGATAGTTTTGTCCTTGCATTTTTCGTCATTCCCGGCTTGACCGGGGATCCGGCATCTCATTTTTCCGGATCCCTTCCTGCGCGGAATTAACGGTCATCGAGAACGGATAACAGTTCGCTCGCGACTTCCCCGGTGATGCTTCCTTTGTCCCTGGCCACCGAGATCGTCTGTTTCGCCAGTTCTTTATAGAGGCCCAGAAGCTCCGGCGCCTTTGCCTGCATTGCTTCCAGATGGTCCCGCACGGTCTGCAAGTCGCCCCGCATGATCGGGCCGGTCAACGCGTCCGGTATCCCGAGTGTCTCTATATTATGCAGAGTCCCCCGGATGAGCGGAAGCACGGCATTGAGCGCCTCTTGTTTGCCGGCGCCGAGCGCCTCGTAGAACTTGATCCCGTAGTCGATCAGGGCCACAAAGAAGTTCGAAACCGTTACCGCGCCCGCGTGATACAGCGCCGTCGAGTGTTTATCCGAACGCCACTTCGGCATCGCCAGCTCGATGCCGCCAAGCGCCTTGACGAGGTCCTTCGCGGTTTCGAGCGCCTCCGGGTCCGCCTCGATCCTGAAGTACGAGCCCGGCAGGTTCTTTACCCCCTGCTCCCTGCCGGGTACGGATTGGAGAGGATGGACCACCGCGCGATACGCGCCGACCGCCTTTGCCGCATCCAGAAGGTGGAGCGAATGAGCGCCGGACAGGTGCGCCACCAGCGTGCCTGCTTTGAGCATCCCGCCTGCCGAGATATATTCACAGACATCCTTGATCACCCGGTCAGGGGTGGCGATCAGAACGATTTCCGCGCCGGACACCGCTCTCGCCGCATCGGTTGTCGGCGCTCCCGCGCCGATGAATGCCGCGGCCTCATCAGCCGATGCGCGGGTGCGGGAAACAACCGAGGTTATACGGTATCCGGCCCTCGCAAGCAGATAGCCTGCGGAACTGCCGACAGGACCTGCGCCTACGATGACGACGGTTTTTTTATTCACCGAAAGATCCCCCTCACCCTGACCCTCTCCCGCACGGGGCTGGGGTACGCTCCCTCCCTTGATGGGAGAGATGCAGGGAGGGTGATATCATGCCTTACGCTATCAATTTGTCCAGCAGGGCGTAATAACCGGTGAGCGCTTTTGAATCCAACGGAAGCTGGACCAGCGGTCTTCCCTTCAGGTCATATTCAAAGATCAGTTCATCCGCGGGCACAAATCCCGCGAACTCCACGCCCTGCTGCTCGATCGCTTTCAGAAGCGTGCCGTCATTACTGTTCCCGTCCTGGGCGCGGTTCACGATCAATACCGGGCGCTTGACGTTCAGGGCAAGTTCCTTCACCATGCCGGCGATCCTGCCCGCGGTCATAACCCCGCGCACCGTGGGGTCGCTTATGATGAGCAGAAGGTCGGTGTCCTGCGTGGTGCGGCGCGAGAGATGTTCCAGGCCAGCCTCGTTGTCCACTACCATGTACGGGTAGGTGTCCGCCAGCTTGTCCATGTATTTGCGGATAATATTGTTTGCCGCGCAGTAACAGCCGGAGCCCTCGGGCCTTCCCATCACCAGGAGATCGAACCCCTTCGCCTCGATGAGCGCCTGTTGTATCTGGTAATCGAAGAGCTGCTCCATGCTCATGCCGCCGGGCCGGGGCGCCGTGGACTTGACCGCTTCGAGCGAGGTCTCCCGCAGAGCGCCGACGGTGGCATGGACCTTTACCCCGAGCACTTCATTCAGGTTCGAGTTCGCGTCGGCGTCAACGGCGAGCACCGCGCCGCGTTTCTTCTCTGTCAAATAGCGGATGGTAAGGCCGCAGAGGCTCGTTTTGCCTGTGCCGCCCTTGCCTGCAACTGCGATCGTGAAACCCATTGTTTACTACAAAATCCGAATCCCAAAAAACAAATCCCAAATAAATTCCAAGAATCAAACACCAATGACCAAAACGTTTGGATATTGATAATTTGGTTATTATTTGTTATTTGAATTTTGAAATTTGGAATTTCTCCTTTTACTTTTTCACTCCATACTTCTTTCTGACTTCCCCGGTCTTCCCGCAGGTCATCTTGCCCTCGGGGCACGGTGCAAAGAGACAGCCGGGGCCGGCCTTGGCAAATATCGTGGGCGCCGCATTCCTGACAAGCGCGAGCATGCGCTCGGCCATCGCCCGTATCTCCCACTGCGCCCTGTTGCAGCAGCGGACCCGGAAAAAGTGCAGAAGCTCCCGGGCATTCATGGTCACGACGATCTTGGTTTCCGCCGCGTTCGGTAGCAGATACCGCGCGTCCTGCTGTCCTGTTTCACCCTTGAGCCCGCGTTCTTCGAGCCGCTTGAGAACCATGGTGTAGCTCTTCTGCGCCTCTGCCATGAACTTCTCGAACTCCCGGGCGAGCAAGGCATCCTCCTTGACGCTCGGAGGAATGATGTAATCAAACTGCTCTTCCTTCACATATCGCTGGCTTTGCTGCGAGTATGAAGCCACCCGGTGCCGCACAAGCTGGTGTGAACATGCCCGGGATATCCCCTCGACGCCGAAGGTGAACGAAATATGCTCGACGGGAGAAAGATGGCCGATAGACGCCAGCTTCTCCACAAATGCCGCCTGGTCCTTTGCCTCGATCTTCTGCTTGAGCTCTTCCACGCCGGCCGACGTGTAGCAGAGCTTCGCGGCCATTGCCACGACCTCTTCCGGCTCCGGCGTGTGACGAAGGAGCACTACATTCAAGGCCGCCTCAGGCATGTTCTCCCCTCCCCTCGACATCCCTCATAATGAGAAAAAAGGGAGAAAAATCGGGCCAATGGGGGAATGTAATTATATCCGTCGTGTGTCTCATGAGTCAAGAAAAATTAACGCCTGCGGGGATAATTTTTTTAATTAAATTATAAATTTCGCTCATAAAACCAGGGCTCTGCCGTCATAATTCTCAGGATGGTGTTTCTGATAACTCCACGATAAGTGAGAGGTTATTTAAAGCTATGTTCTTCCGCGGGAAATCTGCCGCCCTCCACATCCTGCCTGAAGGCTTTCACCGCATTGAGCGCCTCTTTCTTGAGATCCGCATACTGCTTTACGAATTTCGGCGTGAACCGGTCAAAGAGTCCCAGGAGATCATGCAAAACAAGAACCTGTCCATCGCAGTCCGGTCCTGCGCCGATGCCGATCGTCGGAATATGAAGGATCTCGTGTATCTCTTTTGCCAGGGAAGCAGGCATGGCCTCGAGCACAACGGAGAATGCCCCGGCCTCCTGCACAGCGCGCGCATCCGCCAGGATCTTCTCCCGCGTTGCCTCGTCCTTGCCCTGCACCTTGAACCCGCCGAGGGCGTGGACATACTGGGGCGTGAGCCCGATATGGGCCATCACCGGGATGCCCGCGGCGACGATCGCCCTGATCACATCCGCCATCTGCGACCCGCCTTCGAGCTTTACCGCCTCCGCGCCCGCCTCTTTCAGGAACCTGCCTGCGTTCCGCACAGCGTCTTCGCGGCTTGTCTGGTATGAGAGAAACGGCATATCGCCCACGACCATGGCCGATGTTGCTGCACGGGAAACCATCTTCGTATGATAGAGCATCTCTTCCATGGTGACCGGAAGCGTGCTCTCTTGTCCCTGCACCACCATGCCGAGAGAGTCGCCCACAAGGACCATATCGATCCCTGCCTGGTCTACGATCCGGGCCGTGGGGTAGTCATATGCCGTGAGCATGGTGATCTTCTTGCTCTCGGCTTTTTTCTTGTAGATATCGAGGATGGTTATCTTCGGCATTTGTTGTCCTTGTCAGGTTTTGGTTCTTGCCACTCCGAACTCCGAACTCATCACTCCGAACTGCACTCCCTACTCCTACGGCCTCGGGTATAATCCGGCCGCCTTGACTATCCCTTCGATGGCGCTTTCCCACTCGATGGCCTGGATATGGACACCCTTGACACCGGGTATCTCGAGGATCTGGTGTATCAGCTCCACCGTGATCTTGAGACCTTCGGCTTCTTGCAGCTCGCGCATCTTTTTCTTGTCGTCGCCGGCGGCCTCTTTCGCCTTGTTCATCCGGTCGATGAGCGCCTTCGGCACCGTTACACCGGCGACCGAGGCGTCCATATACTTGAGCATCATCGCGCTCCGGGGCACGATAATGCCGCCGAGGATGGCTGTTCGTTCGTGGAGACCGAGATTTCTGGCTTTTTCCATCTGTGACTTGAAGATCTCCACATCGTAGATACCCTGGGTCTGGATGAAGTCCGCGCCCGCATCCACCTTCTTCTTGAGGTTGTACGGCCTGAAATCGATCGGATCTCCCATGGGCGTCCACGAGGCGCCGATGAAGAACTTCGGCGCAACCTCGATCTTGTCGCCGCCTTCCTGGAGGCTCTCGTCGCGCATCTTCTTCATGATCCCGACAAGCTGGCAGGTGTCCACGTCATAGACATTCTTCGCGCCCGGGTGCCCCTTGAGCTTGCCTGCTGCGCTGAACTTCTGGTGGTCGCCCGCGATGCAGAGACAGTTCTTGAGGCCCAGAGCTGCGGCGCCGAGGAGGTCCGCCTGTATGGCGATGCGGTTCCGGTCCCGGCAGGTCATCTGCATGACGGGCTCGAGCCCTTCCCGCTGGGCGATGAACGCGGCCGCGATGCTCGAGATGCGCACGACCGCCGTCTGGCAGTCCGTGATGTTCGCCGCATCGCAGAAGCCCTTCAGCTTGTGGGCCTTCTCAACGACCTCATGGGGATCCGCGCTCATCGGGGGGCCCAGTTCGGCCGTTACCGCCGGTTTCCCGCTCGCGATTACTCGTTCAAGGTTGCTTCCGCTTTTCATGCCTATCCTCCGATAACGACATTAACCAATAATGATCTGACAGCTTGCCTCACGCAAAGGCGCCAAGGTCGCAAAGAACGGCAGATGCCTGAATATCTTTCTTCGCGGCTTTGCGGCTTTGCGCGAAATAGATTTTGGCGTTATGCTTTCTTTTCTTCTTCGAGTTCCATGATATGCTCGTACACGAGCCTCCGCGGACCGCCGTGGGTGCTTGTTGACCAGTTCCGCGGCGGCTGAATGGAAAACAGCTCTTCGAGTTTGCCGAGCTTCTTCATCCGCTCCACGATCAGGTACCACGCGCAGTCCACCTCGTTGCTGACCTCGCACTTGCCCTTGTTCGTACCGCCGCACGGCCCGTTCATGAGCGACTTGGAGCAGCGCACGACCGGGCAGATCCCGCCGGTCATGTGGAGGATGCAGTTGCCGCATCCGCCGCAGAGTTCCACGAAGAATCCCGCCTTGGGTACCGCACCGTAGAATGAGGTGTTTACGCCCGGATATACCGGGATATCACCGATCAGGCCTGCCAGAAAGTTGACGCCCACGCCGCAAGCAGTGGAAAGCACAAGATCGTAGGTACGGACCTTCTCCATGAGCGGCTCGAAAAACTCTGGCTCGCAGTGCCGCTCTATCGCGGCATGGTCGACCTCCATCTTGACGCCTTCCTGGGTCGCTTTCATCCGTATCATTGAGGCGAGGATCTCGGCCTCTTTTCCTCCGCCTGCATGGCTGATCGCCACGCAGGTGTTGCAGCCGTAGACAAGGACCTTCTTGAAGCCTTTGACCATGCCCCAGATCTCATCGAATGGTTTCTGTTGACCGACAATCATTGCGTATCACTCCTTTTCAACACTTCTTGTTTTTAAGCCCGATCGAGATTGGTGACGGACCGAGGTTCCGGACCTTCTCGACAAATTCGTTGCACATCTCCGCCCACCTCGGCCCCATCGCCGCCGAGAGATTGTACATCTCCAGGCGCGCCGGATCGATGCCGATCTTTTTCAGCAGTGTCTTTACGTAGTTTATTCTTCGTTCCGCGAACAGATTACCTTCCAGGTAATGGCATTGGCCCTTGAGTCAGCCGGCCGCAAAGATGCCGTCAACGCCCTTTTCGAATGCCCGGAGGATGTGGATGTGGTCGAGC
>DATDRO010000334.1:0-4154 GCA_035291685.1 Nitrospirota bacterium
TAAAAGATTTAAACCCTATGCACCATGCGCTTTACTGATTCTCCATGCCCTATGCGCTCTGCCCCATGCTCTATGCCGTTTCAATGCGCTTCATCCCAGTTCTTGCCCACGCCCATATCCACCCTGATCGGCACGGAGAGCCGCAGCACGCCTTCCATCTTCTCTTTTACGAGATGCTTCATCAGCTCGATCTCTTTGTCAGGGACCTCGAATACCAGTTCATCATGGACCTGGAGTATCATTGTTGAGCCGAGCCCCTGTTCCCCCATACTGTTGTGAATGTGTATCATCGCCACTTTGATGATGTCGGCGGCTGTGCCCTGAATGGGCGTGTTCACCGCGGTCCGTTCTCCGAAATTCCGGACGGATACCACGGAAGCGCCGAGTTCCGGTATAAAACGCCGTCTCCCGAAGAGCGTGGTCACATAGCCCCTTGTCTTCGCGTCCTCAATGGTCCTGTCGAGGAATTCACGGACCTTCGGATAGCGTGCGAAGTAGCTGTCGATATACCGCCTTGCCTCGGCGTTCGAGACCCCGATGTTCTGGGCAAGGCCGAACGCGGACATGCCGTAAATGATCCCGAAGTTCACGGCCTTTGCCTTGCGGCGCATCTCGGAGGTGATCTCCTCCGGCGAGAGCCCGAAGATCTCGGATGCGGTGCGTGTGTGTACGTCCTGGTCCTCTATGAACGTCGTGATGAGAGCGGGATCGCCGCTCATGTGCGCAAGGATGCGGAGCTCTATCTGTGAGTAATCCGCCGCGAGCAGGCTGGCTTCGCGCTCGGCGATAAAGGCCCTCCGGATCTCCCTGCCCACGTCGGTGCGGATGGGAATGTTCTGGAGGTTGGGGTCGCTGCTCGAGAGCCTGCCCGTTGCGGTCACGGCCTGGTTGAAGGACGTGTGAAGCCTGCCGGTGTCCGGATTGATCATAGCCGGCAGGGCGTCGACATACGTTGACTTGAGCTTTGAGAGCGTGCGAAAGGTGAGGATCTCGGCGGGAAGCGGATGGACCTGCGCCAGCTCTTCGAGCACGTCCACATTCGTGGAGAACCCGGTCTTCGTTCTCCTGGTCGGCGTGAGTTTGAGCTTCTCGAACAGGATCTCGGCGAGCTGTTTGGGGGAATTGATGTTGAACTCTACGCCCGCCAGTTCATAGATATATTTTTCGATCTTCGCGGCCTCTTTTTCGAGCTTCTTCGACATGGTCCCTAAAAAATCCGCATCGACCTTGACGCCGTTCCGCTCCATGGAGACGAGCACTTCCATGAGCGGCATCTCGATCTCGCGGAAGAGCTTTTCCAGGCCCTGCTCTTCCAGTTTGGGCCCGAGCGTCCGCTTGAGCCTGAGCGCGATATCCGCGTCTTCCCCTGAATACCGTGTCGCGGTCTCGATATCCACCTCGTTGAAACCGATCTGATTTTTCCCCGAGCCGGTGACGTCAGTGTATGTAGTGACCTTGTAGTTCAGATATTCGAGCGCTATCGCCTCGAGACCGTGAGACGTTTTCGAAGGGTTCAGGAGATATGAGGCGATCATGGTATCAAAGGCCGCGCCGTGCACCGCTATTTTATATTGTCCGAGCACGAGGAGGTCGTACTTGAGGTTCTGGCCGATCTTTTTTATGGAAGGGTTTCCCAAAATCGGCCTCAAAGCCGAGAGCGCGGAATCAAGGCTGATCTGTTTCGGCGCCCCGGTGTACGTGTGGCCGAGGGGAAGGTAATATGCCTGATGCGGCTGAACAGAGAAAGATATGCCGACGAGTCGGGCCTTCAGGGGATCAAGGGACGTGGTCTCGGTGTCAACGGACACCTCAGCGGCTGATGAGAGGGCGCTGAGCAGGGCCTGAAAGTCCGCTTCCGTGAGCACGGTCTTGTGGTCAGCCCCTTTCTCGGGCTCCTGCGTAATATATTTGAGCAAAGCGGTGAACTCGAGTTCCCTGAACAGCTTAAGCAGGGCGATGTTGTCCGGTTCCTTCATTTTCAGGCCGGCATAATCGAGCTCGACGGGCACATCCTCATGAAGGCGGGCGAGTTCCCGGCTCAGGCGCGCCAGATGCGCGAACTCCGTGAGAGAATGCTTCAGTTTAGGTCTGGTAATTTCCTGCACGTGCGCGAGGAGGTTTTCTATAGTTCCGTATTGCTTGATGAGCGCCTGGGCGGTCTTCTCTCCGATGCCGGGCACGCCCGGGATGTTGTCAGAGGCGTCTCCCATGAGCCCCATGATCTCGACCATTTTATCCGGCAGGACGCCGAAGCGCTCTTCAACGTCCTTCGGTTCATAGACCTTTTCCTTGAGCGTATCATAGACCTTTATGTCCGGGCCGACAAGCTGAAGGAGGTCCTTGTCTCCGGTAACTACCGTAACTTCAGTGCCGTCAGTTACTGCTCGACGTGCGAGAGTGGCGATCACATCATCGGCCTCCTGGCCCTCTTTGATGAACACCGGGATACGGAACGCTTCGACCAGCTTATGGATATAGGGGATCTGGGGCACGAGGTCCCTCGGCATGGGTGGCCGATGCGCCTTGTATTCCTTGAACTCCCCATGCCTGCGCGTCGGGCCCTTCGGGTCAAAGGCGATCGCAAGCATATCCGGTGATTTTTCCTTGATGACCTTCAGGAGCATGTTCGCAAAGCCGAACACTGCATTCGTGGGCAGTCCGGAGGACGTGGCGAGGCCCCGTATCGCGTAAAAGGCGCGATAGATGTAGGAGTTGCCGTCAATGATAAAGAGCTTCTGCTTATTCTGTGATTGCATGGCTGGGAGTATAGCCCAATTTTCTCTAAAAGACAACATTGCCACTATTATGGTTGCTGCCATTTTTTGTCAGTCACGTTGACATTATAGGGGAGATATCTATATCTAATACTTAATTAATACATTGTAAATACAAGATAATATCCATGGCACGCAATCTGCATATTATGACACGAAAGCTTAAGACCAGCGGAAGGAGGTGAGACCACCCATAAGGGTCTTGAGTTAATAGTTTGGAAAGAAACAGTTTCATAAAAATTTATGGGAGGAAAAATCATGAAGATAAAAATGAATAAGAAAGGTTTCACCCTCATCGAACTGTTGATCGTTATCGCGATCATCGCCATCCTGGCGGCCATCGCCATCCCGCAGTTCGGCGCCTACCGCATCAGAGCGTACAATGCAGCTGCGAACGCTGACGTCAAAAACAACAAAACAGCTGAAGAGGCGCTTTCTGCAAGCTACGGCGGAGCCTATGGCGGGTCTGTTAATGGTTCCACGACCATTGCCCAGGACTTCGCTGCTGACGGCGGTGTCTATATATTAGGCCCGCAGGCCCCTGCAACGAACCTGGTCATAGGCGGAAAGATCGCGACATATATTGATACCAACAATGACGCTGTCCGTGACACCACGGTTTCTGTGGGTATAGGCGTGAGCGCTAATGTGAACTTCAGGGCGACATCTGCCGGTGTATTCGCTCAATATACTCTTATCGGCCAGCACAGGATGGGGAACAGAGGATTTTCCTCAACCGGAGCCGGTACAGAAACATGCTACGTAGAGAATGAGACCTGGAAGGACGTAACGAATGAAGTTGCAGCGGAAGCTACTGAGCCTGCTAACCCTGCTATAGGCTGCAATAGTCAGGTGAGCAACGGCGCCCCGGTCGCAAACTGGGTAGCATTGTAAAAAGTTCATCTTTACAAGGCCGGGATCTTATCCCGGCCTTTTTTTGCTCATTCAGTATCGAATTCTATCCGAGATAATAATAACTCATTATTAGTATGACCCATTTGATTCGTTTGCTATCGCTCACGTCATAGAGGTTTTCGAGAAATCCGCCTTTTTGTCTCCCTGAGTTGGAAAAGCGAGATTCTTCGCTCTGCTCAGAATGACTCGAGAAGGGCCCAGAATTGCATTTCTTTGCTTTATTGATATTTCTCGACAGCCTCTCATATAACCGTTCTTGACACGCTCCATTCAGCATTGTATAGTATGACAGTTACTGGCAGGAATGAATCCATGATCAAATTTGAAAATGTTTCCAAGGAATTTCGCGAGGGCATCGGAGCGAAAAAGGTGAAGGCGCTCGACGCCCTGTCGCTCGAAGTTCATAAAGGGGAAGTGTTCGGCTTTCTCGGCCCGAACGGCGCGGGAAAGTCAACGGCCATCAAG
>DATDRO010000335.1:0-6805 GCA_035291685.1 Nitrospirota bacterium
CAAAAAAAATGGCGGAAGACGCGCGAATTGGCATTCGGAACATCCGCAGGGACATCAACGAAGAGATCAAGAAAAAAGCAAAAGACCTGCACGTCTCGGAGGACGAGACCAAAAAGACGCAGGACGACATCCAGAAAATAACCGACAGCTCTATAAAGAAGATCGACGACCTGCTTGCGCATAAGGAAAAAGAGATCATGACCGTATAGGACACTCCATCACATCGCGAAAGGAAACCGGTATGCCTGCAAAAACTCCTTCCAAGATACTCGCTCTCTATCTGATAATCTCATTGTTTGCTTTGACGCTTCCCGCGCCCGGCTGGGCCATGTTCATTCCGTCCGATCACGCTGCCGGAACAAGGACATCCGATCTGGCCCGAGTCCAGTCCGCGCTCGAGTCCACCGTCATACAACAGCGGTTGGTGGACTACGGGCTTTCGTCGCAGGACGCTGCTGCCAGAGTGACCTTGCTCTCCGATGAACAGATCCACGATTTCGCCTCGCGCCTTGATTCGGTTCAGGCGGGCGGTGATGTGGTCGGGGAGGTGGTTTTTCTCCTCGTCGTGGCGATCATCGTGGTTGTCGTACTCGAGGCAACCGGTCACCACGTTATCATTAAACGGTAAGGGAATCGGGGATCATCCCTGCATTGGAGGCCTATGATGCATGCACTGCTGAGAAGTTTTTATACAAAACCGCTCGTTATTTATCTTGTGTTCGCGCTTCTTATGATCTCGACGTTTTCCGGCCCCGCTGAGGCGATGTTCCTGCCGGCCTCGGGAGACCCGGGCATGGCCGGTTCGGCGACGGCCTCCTTTGACCGTTCGGCCGACCTGAAAAGAATACAGACTGCGCTCGAGTACAAGGCCGTGCAGCAGCGTCTCGTGGACTATGGCCTCTCACCGGATGAGGCCATGGCAAAACTGAATACCCTCTCGGACGGGCAGCTTCATCAGCTTGCCGCCAACATGGACTCTCTCCAGGCGGGAGGGGACGCTGTGGGCGCATTGGTCGGGCTTGTGATCATCGCCCTCCTGGTCGTACTCCTTATCTATCTCCTTGAGGGCCGCATCGAGATCCGTAAAAAATGACGACACCGGGGCATGCACGGGCCGCCGGCAGGAGACCTTCTGTTCGCGGCCTTTTGTCGTTCGCCCTTGTTCCGCTCATATCAATGCTCTGCCCGGGCTGCGCGGGGAAAGACTTCTCCGATGTGCGAGCAGGCATCGAGACCAGGGGCCACTACATAGAGAACGTCCCTTTCTATCGACAGGGCGGTTCCGACTGCGGCCCCGCGGCCCTTGCCGGCGTCTTGGCGTTCCGGGGCCGTCCCGTCAGCATAGAAAAGATCACTGCGAATATATACCTGCCGCAGCTCAGGGGCGCCCTTCCGATGGACATGGAGCGCTTTGCCAGGGAGAGCGGTTTCGAGACGGATTCCTCGGCCGGAACGCTCGACCGTCTGAAAGCACTCATCCGCAAGGGAGCGCCGGTCATCTGCCTCATCGATCTGGGCTTCAGCTATTATAAGCAGCCGCACTACGTCACGGTGGTCGGTTTCGACGACGTGAACGCCGTCGTCATCATGCACGACGGATTCAGGCAGAACAGGCTCGTGTCCTATGACACCTTTGACCGCGCATGGGCCCGCGTAGGCCGCTGGATGATCGACATCGGGCCGGTTCGCGGGCATCGGTGACCTATGAAGACGAATACTCCGTTTCTGCGCAGAACAAAAGCTCTCCTCTCCCTTCTGTTTCTGTCCTCACTTTTCTTCGCGAACGGCTGCGCCCTGCCGAAGATCATCATCCTCAACGATCCGCTCTCCGCCGAAGAACACGCCAAACTCGGGCGTATCTATGAATCACAGGGCAAAGAGGACCTCGCCCTTCTTCAGTACCGCGCCGCTGTCAGGAAAGACCCGCGGCAGGTGCAGGCATGGCTCTTGCTGGGCGACCTTGCCTACAAACACGCTGACTACGGAGAAGCGGAGACCGCATATAAAAAAGCCCTCAACCTGCAGCCGGAGAACGGCGACATCAGCAACAATCTCGCATGGACATACCTCATGCAGAATAAGCGGACCTCAAAAGCGGAAAAACTTGTCAAGGAAGCCATGACGTTCACCCCCGAACATAAACCATACTATCTCGACACGCTGGGGGTGGTCCTCCTCCGGCTCGGAAAGGTGCGGGAATCCATTGCCGCGCTCAAAGAATCCGTGACCACCTTGCCGGAGGACAAATCGGGGTTTCTCGCCGAGGCATATGGTCACCTTGCAGAGGCGTACAAGACCGCAGGTGATGCGGTCCTCGCCGATGAGGCGGCAGGAACGGCAAAAAAACATGCTATAATACAGCAATGAGGCTGTCCGATGGTCGGCAGATGTGCTGCGAAAACACAGGGGTCTGTCCATGCCTGGTAGGCTGAAAAAAATCGTGGATTATGTCAAAGATCACTCGGTCCTCAAGAATCTCTCCGTGGCCAGCATGAGATTGCTGCTGGACGAGGACATCACCCTCGTAACCGAAGACACGCCCGATGACCCGGAGAAGGAAAAGAAGTTTCTGGAAGCAGCCAGGATCGTTCTGAGAAAAGACAAGCTCGACATAGACTTATGATCTGACAACAAAGGAGAAAACTATGATAAAAGCATTGGCTCCCGGTTTTCTGCTTACGGTAGCGCTCGGTGTGACATCTTTTTTTGTCTCAACCATGCATGACACGCTGGACGCCCTCCTCGTTGCCCTCCTGGCCGGAATGCTGGTACGTCTGTTGTTCGGCGCGCAAAAATGGTTCGTTCTCGTCGTTGCCTATGCCAAGGACCTGAAGGATGTTCTCATTCCCATCGGCGTTCTGCTCTATTCCGCCACGATCAATATCAACAGGTCCCTGACGCTCCCGGGCACGGTATATGTTCATACCCTGATTTCGTTCATCGTGCTCCTTGGGGTCGCGCTCATTCTCGGCAAGCTCTTCCGCCTGCCGCAGAAAACGAGCTGGCTGACGGCTGTCGGCTCCGCCGTCTGCGGCGCATCCGCCATTGCCATCACATCCACGGCGATCGATGCGAAGGATGAGGACATTTCGAACTCCATGATCGCCATCACGCTTGTCGGCCTCCTGGCCGTTGTCCTGTATCAGACGCCCCTGCCCTTCTTTTCGGGCCTCGACCGGGAAACCTATGCCGTGCTGTCCGGCGCCACGCTTCAACAGACCGGCATGGTAAAGATCGCGACCTCATCCCTCGGCAATCTGGCGAAAGACATCGCGCTGCCGGTGAAGGTCCTGCGCACGGCGTCAATCCCCTTTGTGGCCCTTGCCTTCTTTTACCTCACCGTTAAAAAAGAGGGCTTTATAAAAGGAAGACGTTATTTCATTGCCGTGCTGGCGGCGTTTATCGTCATCCTGGGTCTCACCGGGTTGTCTCCGCAGTTTGCCCTGATCACGCATCTCAAGGGCGTGAAGATAGCGGCCACCATTGTTTTTGCCACGGCCTTTGCCAATCTGGGCCTCCTCGTTGACTTTAAGGCCATGAAGCTTCGGCCGGTTATCGTCGCTCTCCTGGCCTGGGTTGCATCGGTTGCGGTCTTTTTGCTCATGTCCTGAGCAGCAGGCCCTGCTCTTTTTCCAATGCCGCACACTGACGTCCACGCTGCGTATTCCGGGCGTGGACGTTTTTTGTTCGCAAAGTCAAATATATATATTTATTAGGAAATTTTATGAGAAGGGAGAGCATTTTTTCTTGACAAAAGGTGGTGCTTACTGTAGATTTTTGCCTGTATTCCTACTGTTTTTTAAGGAGCATTCACATGAAAGAGAGTCCGCTGCTGATCCACATTCCCAACGTTCCCGAGCAGGTGACGTACGCCTGGGTCGCCATGGCCCTTCTGATAGGAGTTGCCGTTGCCGTGCGCATGACCCTGAAGAAGACCGCTCCAGGCGGCATCCAGAACGTCATGGAAGTCGTCATAAGCGGCCTGGTGAACTTCATCGAAGAGATCATGGGACCGGAGGGAAAGCACTACTTTCCGCTCATTGCGACGCTGTTCCTCTTTATTCTCGTCTGTAATTTCCTTGGCCTCATTCCCGGCTTCGATTCTCCCACGGCGAACCTGAACACGACGCTTGCCCTGGCACTGGTCGCCTTTTCCGCGACGCACTACATCGGTATCCGCAGGCATGGCTTCGGCTACATCAAACATTTTTTCGGACCGCTGTGGGCGCTCGCGCCGTTCATGTTCATTATTGAGGGCATCAGCCATCTTGCCAGGGTGCTCTCGCTCAGCTTTCGTCTTTTCGGAAACATGATCGCCAAGCACAAGCTCTTGATCGTGCTTTTCTTCCTGTTTCCCTATTTTCTGCAGGTGCCTATCCTCGGCCTCGGCGTACTGGTTGCGTTCATCCAGGCCGGTGTGTTCACCCTGCTCACCATGCTTTACCTCGCGGGCTCCATCGAGGAGGCCCACATAGGAGCCAAGCACCACTAGGCATTTGACCCCGGGGATAGAGGTTCCCATGAGGGAATCGCCCGGGAGGTAGCACGCCGGTAATATCCGGACAAAAATTTATTCTAATTTTGAAGAAAGGAGGCGAATCAATGAAGAAAATCGTTGCAATCTTGTTACTGGCTTTCTGCCTGACACTGCTGGCATCCGTTGCTTTTGCTGCTGCTGCTGCACCCGCTGCGACAGCGCCCGATGCGGCCAAGCTTTCGTTCTACGGCACTGTCGCGATCGGCTGCGCGATCGGCATGGGCATCGCGGCCCTCGGCACCGGCATCGGCATGGGCATGGGCATCGGCAGGGCGGTGGAAGGTATCGCGCGCAACCCCGAGGCGCAGCCGAAGATCATGACCACCATGATCGTCGGTCTGGCACTCATCGAGTCACTCGCCATCTACACGCTGGTTGTGGTGCTCATCCTGTTGTTCGTCAAGCCCTTCGGCGTCTGATCCGTCAAACAGTTACACGCACGTTATTTATTACAAAAAAGGGGCGGTTTATCCGCCCCTTTTTTATTTTGGTCTGCAACGCTACAACAGCTGCCCGTTGTTTGTTGTTTGTTGTTTGTTGTCGGTTATTCGTTGGCGAAGCCCGGGATGCAGAGGCAGCTGAGCGATGAGCCGCCCAAAAAAACAAGGGTCCTGATCAAACCGGGAAGTATCCTGGAAGTTCACGAGCCATTTTCTTTTTCTGCACCGCCGTTCACAGGTCCACGTCCCGCCAAGGCGGGATTCACGGGATGCAGGCGCTTTTTGAACTGCAAAGAAACAGAAAATATATTCTTTTGCTTTTCTTCCGTGTCGAGCATGCCGCCACCAATGCCAATACCTCAATACGCTCAGAGCAGCATGGGCCGCAAGCTAATATTCTTATTGATTCTGGCAGTTTCTAAGGTATAATAAGACTCGTTTTTAACAGTCACAACGCTTCAATCATGAAAAAGAGGAGTAATGAGCAGTATGAACAATGTCCGCGTTCGTTTTGCGCCGAGTCCCACTGGAGCGCTCCA
Source organism: Nitrospirota bacterium (assembly GCA_035291685.1). GTDB lineage: Bacteria > Nitrospirota > UBA9217 > UBA9217 > UBA9217 > DATDRO01. The sequence goes on from DATDRO010000335.1 coordinate 5,517, forward strand.
CATCGGCGGGGTCCGGACGGCGCTCTTTAACTGGCTGTTCGCGCGCCATCATAAAGGCACGTTCGTCCTCAGGATCGAGGACACGGACCAGACCCGCTCAACGGATGAGTCCATACGTATAATCCTTGACGGCATGAAGTGGCTGGGGCTCGATTGGGATGAGGGACCGTTCCGTCAGACCGAACGCATGGATATCTACCGGGAGCACGTGGACCGGCTGCTCAAACAGGGCCAGGCCTACTACTGTTACTGCACACCCGAAGAACTCGATGTCCGCAGGAAAGAGGCAATGGCCGCCGGGCGGCCGCCGAAGTACAACAGAAAATGCCTGTCACGGAAATCCCCGGTCGAGGGGCGGACACCGGCAATACGGTTCCTTTCCTCCGACGAAGGACAGACCATCGTTCGGGACCTTATCCGCGGCGCCGTAACGTTCGACAATCAGCAGCTGGACGATCTGATCATACAACGCTCGGATGGCCTCCCGACCTATAATTTTGCGGTCGTCGTGGACGATGTCACGATGAACATTACTCACGTGGTCCGGGGTGACGACCACCTGAACAACACTCCCCGCCAGATACAGCTCTACAAGGCCTTCGGGTATGAGCCGCCCGAGTTCGCCCATTTACCCATGATCCTCGGGTCGGACAAGACCAAGCTCTCGAAGCGCCACGGCGCCACCGCAGTTACCGAATATATCGACCTGGGATATCTGCCCGAAGCGCTCGTGAATTACCTGTCGCGCCTCGGCTGGTCCTCGGGAGACCAGGAGATATTCTCCCGCCAGGAGCTCATCGAAAAATTTTCTCTCGACAGCGTCGGCAAAGCGCCATCGGTCTTCAATCCCGAGAAGCTCCTCTGGCTGAACCACCACTACATTCAGCAGGCCGACGCCGGCAGGCTTGCAGGGCTCGTCCTCGATCTCTTGAGGAAAGACGGCATTATTATCGAGGGCAAGGAGCCGGACAACGCGTGGCTCAGGAAACTCGTGAAGATACTCACGGAGCGAAGCCACACGCTCGTGGAGATGAAGACCGCTGCCATTCCCTTCGTCATCGATGAAATCCCGATGGATGAAAAGGCAAAGGCCAAACATCTGACGCCGGATATTGCACCGTTGCTCTCAACTCTCGTTGACCAGCTCAGGGCCGTGGAGCCGTTCACGCACGCGGAAATAGAGAAGGTGTTCAACGCCCTTGTGGCGGAGAAGGGATTAAAGCTCGGCAAGATCGCCCAGCCTGTACGCGTGGCCCTCACCGGCGGCACGGTCAGCCCCGGCATTTACG
>DATDRO010000336.1:0-5744 GCA_035291685.1 Nitrospirota bacterium
GCCTTTGAGGGCGACCTCGGGATCGTAGTTCAAACAGCCGAGCACGAGCGCCCCGACCGTTGCCGTTGCCTTGGTGCAATCCACGATGAGCACCACCGGGGTCTGGAGCAGTTTCGAGAGGCCGGCGGTGCTGTAGGTCCCGGACTCGTCCACGCCGTCGTAGAGCCCCCGGTTCCCTTCGATCACGGCCGCATCCGCGTCCGCCGTGTGTTCTTCGAACGACCTCAGGATGCTCTCTCTCTCCATGAGAAAGGGATCGAGATTATAGCACAGTCTGTGGGCGGCAGCCCCGAGCCATCCGGCGTCTATGAAATCCGGGCCTTTTTTAAAGACCGCTACCCGTCTGCCCTTCTTTTGCCAGGCAGCGACAATTCCCAGGGCAAGGGTCGTTTTCCCCGAACCGCCGCGCGTGGCCGAAATGAGCAGCCTCGGTATATTCGGCATAGGGCGTTATTGCGGATTGGCCGAACCTTCCGTGTGCGGGATCTCGACGGCAGTGCCGCCGAAGTACGAATACACCAGCTTGCCGCCATCGATCAGCACGCGAAGCGCGGCTTTGGTTTCAGCCTGGGTCGCGCCTTCAGCCTCCATGGCATTGCTGATGTCCTTGGGCTTCAGCTTCTTTTTTCCCTGGCTCTTTTCTACCAGGGCATATACTTTGTTCTTCAGTTCTTCAATGTCCATACGCGCCCCCTTCTCGTGATATTCTTTTCTGTATCTTCTGCGGTGAAGAACCGGCCCCGGCGATCTGCCGGGGCCGGCACGACATTATACCACTATTCCCATTTGAAAGTCGGGGTCATCCTGAATGTCTCGCGGGCAAAGGTGAAGTCATCGATGTGCTGATACGTGAACGTCAAACCGGTCAGCTTGAAGAACCGCTCCCAGCCGATGCGCTCGACCCACTCACCAAAGCGTTCATGTTTCTTCGCATCCTTGGCGTAGACCTCTACCAGGTGCTTCACCGCATTAACGACTTCCGGCCAGCGCGGCGGATTGTTCGGGAGGAACGGGATGGCCAGCTTGGACATGCGAGGCACGCCGCGTGCGTTTGAGACCTTGCCGCCCACATAGATGGAGATGCCGTCGCCGTGCGCATCCGCGAGCGGGAGCGAAGGACACATGGTGTAGCAGTTGCCGCAGTACATGCAGCGCTCTTCCTTGATCTTGACGGACTTCGCGGCCGGGTTCGGCGCGATGGCGCCGGTCGGGCAGGAAGCGATGGTCGTGGGGATCTCGCACTGGTTCGCGATGGTCGCCTCGTTGACCTTCGGCGGCTTCCGGTGAATGCCGAGGATGGCGATGTCGGAGCAGTGCACCGCCCCGCACATATTGAGGCAGCAGGCGAGCGCAATGCGCACGCGTGCAGGCAGGCTCTTGGTGGTGAAATATTCGTGCAGCTCGTCCATCACGGCCTTCACCACGCCCGAGGCGTCGGTTGCCGGGGTGTGGCAGTGCACCCACCCCTGGGTGTGCACGACGTTGCTGATGCCGTTTCCGATGCCGCCGATCATGTGGCCGCGCTTCTTCAGTTCGGCCTGGAGCGGCTCGAGCTGGGCCTTGTCGGGAAAGAACTCGATGTTGTTGCGCGTCGTGAAGCGCAGATGCCCGCCGGAGAACTTCTCGGCAATGTCGCAAACTTCGCGGATAAAATCGGTGCTCACCAGACGGGGGGAGGCCATACGCACGGTGTACAGCTCGTCGCCGGTCTCGGAAACGTGCTTCATCGCGCTTTTGCTGATGATCTCATGATATTTCCATTTCCCGTAGTTTTTCGCGATCACGGGAGGCAGAAATTTGCTAAAGTGAGGAGCTCCGATATCGGTTATTCTCTTTGGTTTGTCAGCCATTTTAAGTTATCCTCCTTGAGTTATTTCACGTCTTCCGGTGACCAGAATACGTACGGGTTCGACCTCGGGGCTTTCACCATCTGCGGCACGGGCGGCAGACCGGTTGCCTCGAGCATGGACCTCATGCCCAGACGGTCGACCAGTTCGCCGATACGCTCGCGGTTCTTTCCGTGGTCATCCCACCATTCCCACAGCTTGCGGATGAGGGCTTCCAGATTATCGTAGGGCTTTTCCAGTTTCATGAAGGGAACAATGACCCAGCTCATGAGGGCGCCGGTCACGATCGGGGCCTTGCCGCCGAGCATGATGGTCGCGCCTTTTTCCTTGCCCGAGCGGAGCGCCTTGGGCAGCATGTTAATGCAGTGCATGCAGCGATTGCAGTCTTTGTCGTTGATCTTGAGCGTGGAGCCGTCCCAGCTCATGCAATGGGTCGGGCACATCCCGACGACTTCCTCGGCGATGTTCATGCCCTTGGCGGCATTCTTGACCTCCGCCTGGTCGATCCGGATGGTGTCGCGCCAGGTCCCGATGATGGACATGTCAGCGCGGGCAATGGAAGCGACGCAGTCATTGGCGCAGCCGGAAACCTTGATCTTGAACTTGTAGGGGAACGCGGGCCGATGGAGCTCATCCTGGAACTTATGGGTGAGCGTATCACAGATCTCCATCGTGTCGATGTTGGCGAACTCGCAGCGGGACATGCCTGCGCAGCAGCTCGGGGTGCGGAGACAGGAGCCGGAACCGCCGAGGTCCCAGCCCTTTGCCGTGGTTTCGGCAAAGATAGACTCGAGCTTGTCGGTCTGCGTACCGAGCAGGACCATGTCTCCCGTGGAGCCGTGGAAGTTGGTCAGGCCGCTGCCATATTTGTCCCAGATGTCCATGAGCTCGCGGAGCGCCTTTGTCGTGTAGTAAAAACCCGCAGGCTGGTTGATGCGAACCGTGTGAAAGTGGGCCACCCCGGGAAATTCTTCCGGCAGGTCACAGTAACGGCCGATGACTCCTCCGCCGTAGCCGAGAACGCCCACAATGCCGCCGTGTTTCCAGTGGCCGATCCTGTCCTTGTACGATCTCTCGAGGATACCAAGGAGATCTTTCGCGGCCTCTTTCTTGACCGCCGCCTTTTTGATCTCCTTTACGAAACTAGGCCATGCTCCTTTTTCCAGCTCATCAAGCATCGGTGTCTTTCCATCTTTGCTCATTTAGGAAACCCTCCTTGAATAAAATTATTTCACTGAACAGTTCTACCTGATTCTCCCTGCCCCTCCATAATAGATCACAACATCCGGCTCAAGGGCAAGGCAAGTTTAGTCGTTGATAAAGTATTCCCGTCCCCCTTTCTTTAAGGTGTCAAAACCCTTGTCGTACAGAAGAAAAGAAGCGCAAAACAGTGTGGTCCGAAAACCATACAAAGACTGCTTTCTCTTCAGGAGATAGAATCCGAGAAAGATGCAGTATCGTGCATGCCGTCTTTTTTGTCAAATAAAAAAAACTAATTACACCATAATCGACGATAATTTAAAATCATAGATTGAGCATGAATAATCGACAGTATAAAAGCGTTTTAGAAAACTGCCTGAGGCAGGTTTGAATCAATTTTATTTAAGTTGCAAGTTAACTGCCAGCAACAGAGAGCGTCTCTTATTGTCATAACCTCTTATTAATTTGTGGGAAGTAATCTTATGATTCTCATGGCTTTCATAAGGAAATTATGGTGTTCTTGCCATAAAAAGTCATTGTGGTCAGATAAAACTCATTAACTTCATTATCAAATTATTGGATTTTCAGTGTCGTGATGAAAGATTGGCAAATTTACCAAAATATCACACGCTTAACGTACTACGAAAGACCCATATTGACACCCGGAATGACTTTTGATAGCATAAACTCTGCTTACAGCAGCAAAAGTGGAACGGAGGAAAAAATGATTGAAGCTAAGGTAAGGCTCATGCAGGACATGCAGTTCGTCGGCACCTCGACATCCGGTCATTCTCTCACGATGGATGCCGACCAGGAATCGGGAGGGCATAACGCCGGTTTCCGGCCCATGGAACTGCTGCTTGTGGGTTTCGGCGGATGCACGGGTATGGATGTGATTTCCATCCTTAGAAAGAAACGGCAGAACGTGACGGGACTGGAGATGAACGTGACGGGAGAAAAGACCGACTCATATCCGAAGATCTACAAGGAAGTCCATATCGAGTACGTGGTCAAAGGCAAGGGCGTCCAAAAGGAGGCCGTGGAGCGCGCCATCGAACTTTCGCTCACCAAATACTGCTCCGTCGGCGCCACACTCGCCAAGGCGGGAACCATCACGCACAGCTTTAGGATTGTCGAGGAGTAACACCCGAAGTTAAGAAGTTGAGAGCGTGGGAGGTTGTGAGTACGTTAAAGCTTATTCTTTCTTATTTTCCCCTGTTCTTAATATTTTCCAGTTCCTTCTTCAACGCATCGATCTGCACCTGGAGATCGATGAACCGGTCGGCGATGGGGTCGGGGATGTGGATATGGTCCATGAGGGCGTCCTCCGCGACGCGCTCGTCCTTGATCCGGACGATCCTGCCGGGGATGCCGACAACCGTGGAATGGTCCGGCACATCCTGGAGCACAACGGCGTTCGCGCCGATCTTGACGTAGTCTCCTATCTTGATCGGGCCGAGGACCTTTGCGCCTGTTCCGACGACGACGTGGTTGCCCAGGGTAGGATGGCGCTTGCCGCGCAGCTTCCCGGTCCCTCCGAGGGTCACGCCCTGAAACAGCGTCACGTTATCGCCGATCTCCGCTGTTTCGCCGATCACTACGCCCATGCCGTGGTCAATGAACATTCCCGACCCGATCGTCGCGCAGGGATGGATCTCGATCCCGGTAATAAACCTCGCAAACTGCGACAGGGCGCGGGGAATGAAAGGAATACGGTTCTTCCACAGCCAGTGCGCAAACCGATAGAGCAGGAGCGCGTGGAAACCCGCGTAGGTGAGGATGACCTCCAGCTTGCTCGTCGCGGCGGGATCCATGGAGAGCACCGCATGGAAATCTTTTTTTATTTTACGGAAGGTTTCTCGCATCTTTCAGTTTTGGATTGTGGATTTTCACTCCGCACTCCGAACTTCCCACGCCGAACTATTCCCTCAGCCACCCCGGCGGAATGCCCGCCTTACGCGCCTCATCAGGGATAACGACATTGATCATGTTCCGGGCATCGTCTATCTCTTTCTGTATTGATTTCATTTTCCCTTCAAGTTCTATCACCTTGGCCCGGTCCCCGGGCAATGCAGCTCCCGGCATGCCGAATTTCATGATAATTTTGTTCCGCTCGTTCTCGAGCGCCTGATAGCGTCTTTCCGCGTCCGCCAGCCGCAGCTTCCAATCCCTGATCCTCTGCTGCCACTCTTCTTGCCCGGCTTCATGGTCAGACTCCTCTTCCGGTTGCGGCGCAGGCTCTCGAACAACCTGCTCCTGCCGGACAGCCTCTTCAGTTGCAGGCTGTTCCAATCTCTTTCGGACCCGTCGCCGGTATTGCTCGGGCACGTCCCCCAGGTCGTCGCTGATATGCACGGTGCCGTTGTCATCCATCCACTCATATAAATAACGCTGGATCTTTTCCTGGTCTTCCTGCTGGGTCGCCGTCTGCGCCAAGGCTAAGCCGGCAGCGATCAGGAGGGAGAACAAAAAAACAATGACGGCATGAAGTTTCATAGCGGCTCCATTGAAGCTCCCTGCAGTCCCGCCATGGCGGGAGGGGGAATGCGCTGACTCCAGAATTCACTCGCGCTGCCGCACCATGATCGTACAAACAGCGTATGCGGCAATGCCCTCGCCTCTGCCGGTAAAACCGAGCCCCTCGGTCGTCGTGGCTTTTACGTTGATCGCCGATTCCTCGACCTGGACCGCGGACGC
>DATDRO010000337.1:0-13324 GCA_035291685.1 Nitrospirota bacterium
GCGTACCGCATGCCGGAGTACTCGGTGGCGAACCCGGCCACGAGCTCCGACTCCGCCTCCGGGAGATCAAAGGGCACGCGGTTGGTCTCGGCCACGCCGGAAACAAAGTAAAGGAAGAACGCGACCGGCCCTATTGGCAGCGCGAGGATGAACCAGCGGTGCGACTGGGCGTTCACAATGTCGGAAAGATTGAGCGACCCCGACATGAGAACAACCGTGATAATGGCGAAGGCCATCGGGATCTCGTAGCTGATCATCTGCGCGGCGGAACGGAAACCGCCGAGAAGGGAGTATTTGTTGTTCGAGGCCCAGCCGGCCATGATCACGCCGTAAGTGCCGACGCTCGCAAGCGCGACAATGTAGAGCACCCCGATGTTCAGGTCGGCGACCCACAACGGGACCTTTTTGGACAGGAGCCCGAAGAAGTCGCTCGGAGGACCGAAGGGAATGGCCACAAAGGCGGAAATCGCCGTGACAACGAGGATAAGCGGCGCGACCGTGAACACCCACTTGTCGGCCCTGGCCGGGATGATGTCCTCCTTGAACATGAGCTTCACCGAGTCCGCAAGGGGCTGGAGTATCCCGTGCCAGCCGAACCTCATGGGGCCGAGCCGCATCTGCATGTCCGCCAGCACCTTGCGCTCAATGAACATAAGATACATGGCGTTTATGAGGATGAACGCGAACAGGACCGCCACCGGGATGACAATGGTATAGATGATCTGCGCTACTTGATTCATGATCGGCATGCCTTGCCCCCTGCGGTTTGACCTTCGGCGATCTCAACGGTCCTCAGCTCTTCGGAACGCGTTGTCATGACGCCTGACGAGAAGAGCAGCCTGCCCGAGGTGATCACTTCCTGCTTCATGATGGAATCAGACGAGAGGGAGAGGTCCGCGTTCTTTCCCGCGAGCGGAGACTTCTCCTTCGGCCAGCATGCGCCCACGACGAGATCGGCATACAGCGGCACGACGGCCCTGATCTCGTTCAGGATGTCCCTGACGGAGGCATAGTTTAATGTCCCGCCCATTTTTTTCCCGATCGCCTGAATGATCTCCCAGTCGGGCTTTGATCCGCCGACAGGCTCCTCGGCCTTCGTGAGTTCCTGCAGCCTCCGCTCGAGGTTGGTGAACGTTCCGGACTTCTCGGCGCTGCCCGCCGCGGGAAGGACAACATCCGCGATCTTGGCCGTTTCGGTCATGAAGATGTCCTGGACCACCAGAAAATCCAGATTCTGGAGCGTCGCCTTGAGCCGGGGATCGCTTCCGACCGGATCGTCGCCCATAATATAGAGCGCCGCAAGCGTTCCGGTCTTGATACCGTTCATCATCTCTATCGCGTTCAACCCCAGGGACTCAGGAAGGATAGAGTCCCACGCCTTCGCGAACGATGCGGTCGTGTCCGTGCCGATCTTTTCGTAGCCGGGATAGCAGTCCGGCATGACCCCCATGTCGAGGGCGCCCTGGAAATTGCTCCTCCTGACAACGGGATAGAACGTCACGTTCTTGAGCGATCCCGCGAGTCTCGTGATATCTTCATATTCGTGCCCGGACAAGCCCGCCGGAACGATCATGGCGACGCTCTCGGCCGCTGTGAGAAGCTGCGCGGCCCCTTTCGCATCATCGCCGGCCTTTCCCCCGGACGATGAGAGGGCCGCAAGGAGGGCCGCGAGACCCGCCCCGGTCTCCTGCGCCAGGACAACCGACGCGATGGCGTTGAACTTGTTGTAGCCGCTGTTCACCAGGACCAGTTTTTTCCCTCTTCTGTTCACGGCGCGAACGATCTCGATGCCCGTCAGCGCATTGATCTCTCCCACATTGCTGTCGAGAACAAGAACGACATCGTGGTCGCCGATCTTGTTGACCTCGCCCGCAAAGAATGTCGAGTTGAGCCCCCGCGGGACCTTGAGCCTCGCGAACAGATCGATGTTGTTCGTCCCGACCACGGTCCGCATGAACTTCTGGAACAGGTAATTCTCTTCGTTCGTGGTCCTGACCGACCCGAGTCCGCCGATGCTGCCCGCCCCGCGCTTGTTCCTGATCACGTTGAGGTTGGTCGCGACAACCGACAGGGCCTCATCCCACGTGCAGTCGATCAGCTTTCCCTCGACCCGCATCTTCGGGCCCGTGAGCCTTTCACTGTGGTGTACCGCGTCCCAGCCGAACCTGCCCTTGGCGCAAAGGTAGTTTTTTGCCGCGGGCTTCACCCGGACGATCTTTCCCTGCCGGGTCTGGTAAACGATGGGACAGCCGTTGGCGCAGTAGTTGCAAACCGATGGATGCTGTTCCATGTTCCAGGGTCTCCCCTTGAACCGGAACTGCCTCGTGGTGAGGGCGCCCACCGGACAAACCTGCACGCACTCTCCGCAGAACTCGCAGTTGAGCGGGCGGTCGAAGTCCGTGCTGATGCGCGCGCGCGTGCCTCGGCGGGTGAACGCCCATTCGCCCACCGCGTTCTGCTCATCGCAGATGCGTACGCACTTGCCGCAGAGAATGCAGCGGCTCACGTTCCGCTCGATGACGGCGCTGTCGTAATCCGGAGGAATATAATTTTTCTCGGCATCGAACCTGCTCTTGCCGAGACCATACTCGTGCACAAGGTCCTGGAGCCGGCATTCGCCCGCCTTGTCGCAGATCGGGCACTCGAGGGGATGGTTGATAAGCAGAAGCTCCAGGACCGTCTTCCTGCCCTCTATGACCGCCGGGGTCATGGTATGGACCACCATGCCCTCGACCGCGGGCGTGGTGCAGGAGGGCGTGAACTTCCGCGGCGTCCCCTGTACCTCCACGATGCATATCCTGCACGCCCCGAAGGGATGGAGCTTGTTGTCATGGCAAAGCGTGGGGATCTTCACCCCCACCGCGTTCGCGGCGTCGAGGATGGTCGCCCCGGGCTTTACTTTTGCTGTTTTTCCGTCAACGGTCAACGTGATTATCTGCATGTGTTTTTACCTTCTTAAGATCTCTTCGCTCATGGCTCTCAACAAATGCCATCAACTATGAGCTATTAGCTACGAGCTGTATTTTCTAATCGATCGCCCAGAACCTGCAATTCTTGATACAGGTCTTGCACTTGGTGCACTTCTCCTGATCGATGTACGCGACCTTGCCCTTTTCCCACACAACGGCGCCCACCGGGCAATTCTTGAAGCAGAGACCGCATTTTTTGCACTTTTCCTCGTTCACCTTGAACTCGATGAGCGGCGTGCAAACCCTCGCGGGACAGCGGTGCTCCTTGATGTGCGCCTCATACTCGTCACGGAAATACCTGATCGTCGTGAGCACCGGGTTGGGCGAGGTCTGTCCGAGACCGCAGAGCGACGTGTCCTTGATCTGCTGCGAAAGGTTTTCGAGAAGCTCGATGTCCCCTTCGCGGCCTTCGCCGTTCGTTATCCGGGTGAGGATCGTGAGGAGCGACTTGTTCCCGATCCTGCAGGGCACGCATTTGCCGCAGGACTCGTCCTCGGTGAATTCAAGAAAGAACTTCGCCATGGCCGGCATGCAGGTCGTTTCGTCCATCACCACCATGCCGCCGGAGCCCATGATCGCGCCGGTCTTGGTGATGTTCTCAAAATCCACGGGTGTATCGAGGAGCGACTCGGGGATGCATCCGCCGGAGGGGCCGCCCATCTGCACGGCCTTGAACTTCCGTTTCCCCGTGATTCCGCCGCCGATATCGAAGATGATGGTCTTGAGCGGGATGCCCATCGGCACTTCGACAAGGCCGATATTGTTGAGCGCGCCGGAAAGCGCGAACACCTTCGTGCCCTTGCTTTTCTCGCTGCCGAGGCTCGAGAACCAGTCCGCGCCGTGCTGGATGATCGGCGGCACGTTCGCGAAGGTCTCGACATTATTCAGCACCGACGGCCGCTGCCACAGTCCCTTGACGGCCGGGAACGGCGGCTTGGGACGCGGCATCCCGCGTTTTCCCTCGATCGAAGCCATAAGCGCCGTTTCCTCGCCGCAAACGAACGCGCCCGCGCCCTGATAGATCTCGATATCAAGATCGAATCCCGAACCGAGGATGTCTTTTCCCAGGAGGCCGTGGTCCTTCGCCTGGTCGATCGCCAGCTGGAGGCGATGCACCGCGAGAGGATACTCGGCACGGACATAAATGTAGCCGTAATGCGCGCCGATGGCCTTGGCCGCGATGATCATACCCTCGAGCACCGAGTGCGGATCGGCCTCCATGACGCTCCGGTCCATGAACGCTCCCGGGTCGCCTTCGTCGCCGTTGCAGAGGATATACTTGATGTCGCCCGGCACGCGGGCGCAGAGCTCCCATTTGAGGCCGGTGAGGAACCCGGCGCCACCCCTGCCGCGGAGGCCGGATTTCTTTACTTCGTTCACGATCTGCTCGGGCGTCATCTCGGTGAGCGCCTTGCCTGCCGCGAGATAGCCGTCGCGCGCGATATACTCCTCGATCTTTTCCGCGTCGATGAGACTGCGGTTCCTGAGCGCGCGGAGGACCTGGTGCTTGAAGAACGGGATCTCGTTCATCACGGGGATCGCGTCCTTCTGCGCCGGCGGAGTGTAGAGGAATTTTGTGACCGGCCTTCCCTTGATGAAATGTTCTTCCACGAGATACGGCACATCTTCGGGCTTCACCATCTGGTAGAAGATGTCCTCGGGGTAGACGACCATCACCGGGCCTTTGGCGCAGAAGCCGTTGCAGCCTGTCAGCACGACCTTGATCTCGTTCTGAAGGCTGCGCTTGACGAGCTCGGTCTCGAGCGCGTCCTTGATCTTGAGCGATCCGTTTGCCACGCAGCCCGTTCCTGCGCAGATCATAATATGCGAGCGGTACGTTTCCACAGTTATTTACTCCGTAAATAAATTGCAAAGTGCAAATTTGCTCTGATTCCGGTTACCTTTTTCATTTTGCATTTTTCACTTTGCATTTTGAATTAATAGGTTGTTTCATGCCCCGCGACCAGCGCATAATCCTTTACCGCTCTTCCTGCCACCACGTGTTCAGCGAAGATCTTCCGCATCTTGTCCGCCGTCAATGAGATGTACCGTACCGGCGGCTCTCCAACGAGCTCAACGGTGGCCATCGGCTCCTTGCTGCAAAGGCCTGCGCAACCCGACGTGGTTATCGAGACGTCCTTAAGGTCCGCCTTGTTCATTTCTTCGAGGAGCGTGTCCATGATGCCCCGCGCCCCCGCGGCAATGCCGCAGGTGCCCATGTGCACGGTGACCTTTACCCGGAACCCGCCTTCACGCAGGGTCTGCGTGGCCTTGTAATCTTCCTTGATCTTCTTGAGGTCTTCGATCTTCAGCTTTGCCATATGGCGTTCCACCTTATCAATGCAAACGTCAAAGTTCAAATTGCAAAATTGCGGTATGGCCTTCGGCCATGATGTTCAATTTTGCCTTTTGCATTTTGCATTTTGAATTTTCTATTCATATTTCTTAATGATGTCCATCACCTTGGTCGCCTCAACAGCGCCATAGGTATCCTGGCCTATCACCATGACCGGCGCAAGTCCGCACGCGCCGAGGCAGCGCACTGCCTCAAGCGAGTATTTCTTGTCTTCCGTCACTTCGCCGACCTCGATGCCGAGCTCGCTCTTGAGCTTTTCAAGCACCTCTTCGCTCCTCTTCACGTAGCAGGCGGTGCCGAGGCAGACGCGGACAACGTTTTTGCCGCGCGGCACGAGCGTGAAGTACGAGTAGAAGGTGGCGACGCCGAAGACAACGCTCGGCGATATCTTGATCCCCCGGGCGATATAGCTCTGCACCGCGTGCGGCAGGTAGCCGCACACCTCCTGCGCCTGCTGGAGCACGGGAATGAGCGAACCGGGCTTTCCCCGGTACCGGTCGAGAATGCCGTCGATCTTGCGATACATCTCCGGCGTGATATCATCCGATCCGCACTGACACTCTTTCTTCGCTCCTTCCTGTTTCACTTCCGCGATCGTATCTTTACTCATCGTGAACCTCGTCCGCAATTCGAAAAATTTTATGTTCCGAAAATTACCTTCTCGTTCAGCATGCGCCTAATCGCCTCGAGCGCCGGCGGTGTATTGATGGGCACATCCTCAAGCTCGGTCCTGATCTCCCGGGTGTCGAACCGGAAGACCCTGTTGCCATCCCGTTCCTCATAGAGAAAATCGAGGTCGGGGTGGCCCGCGATAAGCGTCATGAGCGTTCCGACCATATCGCCGAGCGGCGGCCGGTCAACATTGCTCCATTGGAACGTTGCCGTCACCCTGGTGCCTTTTCCCGGTGCCGATGCGACGCTCATCTCCCCTCCGGCCTGTTCCGCCGCCTGAGCAAGGAAAGGCAATCCCAGTCCGGTTTTTTTGCCCTTTGTCGTAAAGAACGGGTCCCGGACCTTTGAAAGTGTTACCCGGTCCATTCCGCGCCCGTCGTCGTTGATCTCCACCCGGAGACGGTCTTTCCCCGCGTCCCGCGTGATAAGGATCTCTATCCTCTTCGCACAGGCGCCTATCGAGTTTTCGGCGATATCGAGGATGTGGAGCGAAAGGTCTTCCAAAACTTCAGCAGACCGCCTTCCTGCCGTCTTTCCCGGCCAGGGCCTTTTTGATCTCGGCCACGCTCTCGTCTTCCATCGTGAAACAGGTGAATCGTTTCCCGATGTCCGCAGGGACATGGGCGTCAGAACCGGTGACGAGCGGGTATTTCCCGCAGTCGGGAAATCTGTCCATGGCGTTCCCTGCCGAAATATTCGGCGAAACCTCTACGGCGTCAAGAGAGAGGTGAAGAGGGATAAATCCGAGTTGTCCGATAATGCTGAACGCCTCCCGGTCGACGTGCGCCCCGATCACGAGGCTCTCTCCCTCCATCGCGCGGGCAGTTTCCACGATCTCCCCGAGCGGGAGCGAGGTTGCGCCGATGAGAAGCCGATCGCAGAATCCCGTCACTCCGTCTTCTTCGTCCGCGATCACCTGCTGGCCAAAGGCCTTCTCATCATTGCTGCCGGCAAGGTGCGCGTAGATGACTTCCTGGAACCTGAGCAGGTCTTCATCACGGTCGAAGAACACAAGGATGTGCGCCTCTTCCGAAGAGGTGACCTCCATGCCGCCGAGGACCATGAGCCCCTCTGCTTTGCCTGCCTTCTTAAGCGCCAGAACGTTCTCGGCCGAATTGTGGTCGCATATGCCGATCAGGTCGAGGCCTTTTCGCAGGGCCTCCCGCACGATCCCGAGCGGCGACATATCCAGTTCAGCGCAGGGCGACAGGCACGTATGCACGTGGAGGTCGGCCTTGATGGTCCTACATGCCACGGATACCGGCCCCATATAATCTGCCGACAAGCTCGAATGCCGGCAACTGGCTCACAAGGATCGGAATTTTTTCCTCTTTTGACTTGGCAAGGGCGCTTTGTTCCGGCTGCCTGCCCTGGACCAGGATGATGCCGGACAATCCCTTGTGAGAAGCCACGGCAACGATATTTTCATGTATATGGAGCGTTATCCAGACGCTCCCTTCCTCGCCGTGAGCGAGCACATCCGAGAGAAGGTCGCTCGCGTACCCCCCGGTGACCTCCCGGTCGAGGTATTCCGGCCCGGCCTTTACCTCAAGACCGAATTTTTGAACGAGATCTTTGAGCTTCATCGTTTTTTCCCGTCAGGAGGTATAGTAAAATCTCATCGTCAGATGCGTCCCGTCCGGCACCGTGGACTTGAGCTCCATATCGTCCGAACATTTCTTTATGTTCACCAGGCCCATGCCGGCGCCGAAGCCGAGTTCTCTCACCCAGTCGGGGGCGGTGGTATAGCCGGGCTGCATGGCAAGCTCGATATCGGGTATCCCCGGGCCTTCGTCGACGGCTTCCACGGTGACACCCCATTTTTCAACGAAGGCCCTTATCTCTCCGCCCTTCGTGTAGCTCGCCAGGTTGATCTCCGCTTCGTACGTCGCAACCCCGATCCGCCGGAGAAGAGGGGGGCACACGCCGAGTATCCTGAGCGCATTTTTCAGTTCACTGGCCGCCTTGCCCGCGCCCTTCAGCGCCTGCCCTCCCGCCACATGGTACTTGAACGTGAAACTGATCTCGTCCGCGTAAACATCTTCAAAGAACTTCCGTATCGTGGTCCGGCCCTGATGGTAAGAAACCCCTGTCGATTCGGTCATCTCGAACTCGATCTCGAGCTTCTTGAGGAGGCCCTGCACAATGTTTCCCTTGGTGATGATCCCGACCAGTTTGCCGCTTCGGTCAAGCACGGGGTAGCGGGTATGGCCACGCTTCGAAAACTTTGCTATCGTGTGAACAAGAAGCTCATCCGTGTAAAAGCAGTCAACCGTGGTCTTCATCTTGTCGCGGATGGGTGCGTCGATTTCATTACTGAGCAAGGCATTGATCAGGTCTTCGATGCTGATCATGCCCACGAGCTTTCCATCTTCAACCACCGGCGCGCCGGATATGCGGTTGTCCCGCATGATGATGCGGAGATCGGACACGGTTTGGTCCGGCCGCACGGTCACCACGTCGCGCGTCATTGCTTCTTCAACCCTGATCTCGTAAACGAGCTCCTGGGTCTTGGTTAATTTCGGCTCAGTCACGTAAAGATATGTCTCCCCCTATTCGGGGACTCCCCTCAGGCCGGACTGATAGAGGAGGCCGCACGCCTCAAACATGGTCAGCTTCGTGACGAGGAGCGGGATGTTCTTCTCCTTGGCCAGCTCCACCATGACGCTCTCAGGCTTTTTTCCACGCACGATACAAACTGCCTTAATGTCCGCCACTTCCGCGGTCCTCACCGCCTGCGGGTTCGTCAGTCCCGTGAGCAGCAAGCCGTTCGCCTTTGCACGGCCGAGCACATCGCTCATAAGATCCGCGCTGTAGCAGCTGTCGACTTCTATTCCCGCAAGGAGTTCTTCGCCGAAGATCGTTTCCGCGGCCAGGACGTCCTTTACCATTCTCAGCGTCATTGAGACCACGCGCACTCCTCGTTGTACCGTCTTCATCGGGTTTATCCCCCGCCTATCTGTCGACTTCGCCGAGCACGATATCGATCGTGCCGATACAGGCGATCACATCCGAGATCATGCTGCCGGTCACCATCTTCGGCAGGGCGCTCAGGTTGATGAAGGACGGGGCGCGGATCTTGATGCGATACGGCCTGCCGCTCCCGTCGCTTACTATATAGAAGCCAAGCTCGCCTTTCGGGCCCTCGGTCGCCACGTACACCTCGCCCCTGGGCATCGGCACCCACTTGCTCATGAGAACGAACTGGTGCGCGAGCGACTCCATGTTCTTCATCACATTCATTTTTTCCGGGACCGCATAGCGCGGATCGTCCGTCGTGATGGGCCCGGGTTTCATTTTATCAAGGCACTGCTTTATGATGCGGACGCTCTGGCGCATCTCGCCCATGCGAACGAGATACCGATCGTAGACGTCGCCGTTCTTGCCGAGGGGAACATCGAACTCAACCTTGTCATAGGCGGCGTAGGGCTCAACCTTGCGAAGGTCGTAGTTCACGCCCGAGCCTCTGAGCGAAGCGCCGGTCATGCCGTAGTTGATCGCATCTTCCGGAGATATTACGCCGATGCCTTGGGTGCGCTTGAGCCATATCCGGTTTACCTTGATCAGGGTATCGTACTCGTCGATCCGCTTTGGAAAGAGCTCCGTGAACTCATAACACTTATCGATAAAATCCCTCGGCAGGTCGTTGCGGACCCCTCCGATGCGTGCGTAGCTCACCGTCATCCGCGCTCCCGTAGCTATCTCGAGGAGATCGAGGATAAGTTCCCGCTCGCGAAAAGCGTACACCGGCGCGGTCATGGAGCCGATATCGAGCGCATGCGTGCCGAACCAGATGAGGTGCGCGCTCAGCCGCGAGAGCTCGGCAATGAGCGTCCTGATGAACTGCGCCCGTTCCGGCACGGAAATACCCGCGAGCTTTTCGACTGCCACGGCGTAACCGAGGTTGTTGTTCATACTGGAGATGTACTCCAGCCGGTCCGTCATGGGGATGATCTGGTGGTAGGTCTTGCTTTCCATCCACTTCTCGATCCCCCGATGGAGATAGCCGATACGGGGATCGATATTCACCACCGTCTCGCCCTGGAGGTCCACCACCAGCCGGAGCACGCCGTGCGTGCTCGGATGCTGCGGCCCCATGTTCAGGGTAAGCTCTTTTTGAACTATTTCGTTTTCCGTCGTCTCTGTCACTGACATGTGATCACCGTCAAATTGAAATTCCAATATCGAAATCCCAAATCTCAAATAATATCCAAACCCGAAATTCCAATCCCTGAAATGTTTGGGATTTGGTGCTTGGGACTTGGAATTTATTTGCTATTTGGTGTTTGTTATTTGGAGTTTATTATTTAATATCCTTTCAGGGGGTATTCCTTTCTGAGGGGATGTCCTTCCCAGTCATCGGGCATCAGGATCCTGCGAAGGTCCGGGTGGCCGTTGAACACGATGCCCATGAGGTCATAGGTCTCGCGCTCATGCCAGTTGGCCGTGTTCCAGACCGGCGTTACCGTGTCGATCTTCGGGTCTTCCTCCGGCAGCCTCACCTTCAACCGTATCCGATGATGATAGACGATCGAAATGAGGTTATACACGACCTCGAACCTCGGCCCCGTGTCTCCGGGATAGGCGGAATAATCCACCGCAGTAAGGTCGGCAAGGTGGTTCATTTTGATCAGCGGTTCATCTTTCAAGTAACGGCAGATATCGCTGATCATGTCTTTCCGGAGCATGACGCCCAGCTGTCCTGCGTGGGTCATCGTGCCGAGCACCTGGCCCGGGAATTTTTCTTCGATCATTTTTGCTATTTGTACAGGGTCCATATGGTCTCTGATGCGCACCGTGCATAGCGCAAAGAGCATAACGAATAGAAGCTTTTTGCTCTATGCACTATGCTCTTTCCTTCCTTATATAGCGTTCCTTCTTTATCTTTTCCTGCAACTGCATGATTCCGTACCGGAGGGCTTCCGGTCTCGGCGGACAACCAGGGACGAATATGTCCACGGGCACAATGTTATCTACCCCCTGCACCACGCTGTAGGTGTCGAAGATGCCGCCCGAACCGGCGCAGCTTCCCATGGCGATCACATACCGTGGTTCCGGCATCTGATCATACACGCGGCGCAATACCGGCGCCATCTTCTTGGTGAGCGTGCCGGCCACGATCATGAGATCGGCCTGCCTCGGGGAAGGTCGCGGCACATTGCCGAACACATCGAAGTCATGCTGAGGAGCGCCCAGGAACTGGGCCATCTCGATACCACAGCACGCAAGCCCGAACGAGAACGGCCATATCGAACCAGCTCTCATATAATTCAAGAGCTCATCGATCTTCGTGGTAATAAATCCTTCTTCAAACCGGTTCTGAATTACTCCCATTCCAGCGCACCTTTCTTCCATGCATAGACATAGCCTACGAGCAGGATCGCAACGAAAACGAGCACCTCGATGAGGCCGTACAGCCCGATGGATCCGTAGGCAACAGCCCAGGGATAGAGAAACACGGCTTCGATGTCGAAAATAAGGAAAAGCATGGCGATAACGTAGTAGCGAATAGAAAATTTCTGGTGAGCGTCCATGAAGGGAGTGATGCCTGATTCGTACGTCATCAGCTTTTCAGGATACGGGCGCTGCGGACGCAAAAACCAGCCGACGAATACCATGCCGAGGCCGGTGGCGGTCCCGAGGAGCAAGAAAATTACAACAGGCAGAAAGTGTCCCGGAAGATAGGCACCCGGTGTCATATGCTACTCCCTCAACGACTATTAAATTTTAAATTAGCATAACTTCTGAAACGCGTGCATGATAAGCCAACACGTTTCGTTTGTCAAGAAAAACATTTATAGCGGGATGAAATTTGTTTATAGTAAATATTTTTTACGCGTGAAAGTAAAACACTGTTCTGCAATTGGTCCGGTTCATTATTTTCCGCTGCATCTCTTGCGCTCCCGCTCGTAATACGGTAGAATACTCGACGAATATTCGTACTGTAATAGGGAGGTTTACCAGCGTGGACCCGCTTGCCAAAGAACATCTTCTCTCATTTTACAACATGCACTTGAAAAAATTCGGCGACCGGCCCGAGGCCCTCCGCTGGACGCCCAAGGGCCAGCTCAGGCGCTATCACGCGCTCCTCGACATTGCCCCGGACCTCAATGGCCGGACGATCCTGGACTACGGCTGCGGCACGGGCGATTTTTACCGGTTCCTGAAACGGCGGGGATTGACGGTACAGTACACCGGCGTCGACATCAACGAGAACTTCATCAATCTGGCCCGGGGAAAATATCCGGAATGCACCTTCACGGTCATGAATATCGATGAAGATCCGCTCGAGAAATTCTATGATTATATTTTTATTTGCGGCGTGTTCAACCTGCGGGTCCCGGAAGTTGAGAAAGACGTAAAGAACGCCCTTGTCAATCTCTTCAAGTACTGCAACAAGGGACTCGCCCTGAACGCCCTCTCCTCGCACACCCCCATCAAGGACGTGGAACTTCAGTACACCTCGCCGGAAGGGATGGTCGCTTTTGCGCTCGAGCACCTGTCCCCTTCCGTGGCATTGCGGCACGACCGCATCGAGAACGACTTTACCCTCTTTGTCTATACTGCACACAATGAGATCGAACTGTAACAGGTTGTTGAAAAGTCTTTTAGCCGTCTTTGCGAGCTTAGCGAAGCAATCCCGCCTTTATAAAAACCTGTAATTGAGAGATTGCCACGTCGCAAAAATCGCTCCTCGCAATGACGTAACTGGTGTTTTTCTACAGCATGCTAAACGGCGGCGCGATCGATCATCGCCCGACAGGCCTTAGAGCGGGAACCTCGATATGCATAATCCGACGATCATCGAGCCCCATGCGACCAGAGTAATGTAGGCCGCCAGCTTCCCCGCATCAAAGGTTTTGGCTTTTGAGATCCTGTAGGAAAAGATAAACACGGCCATACTAAAGGCCAACACTCCCCCGATCATCATATAAATCCCTCCCTTCTCTGAATTTACCGACGGGTATCATAAAACGCAGGCCGCACATCAGACGTTGTTCCTCACACTTCCACATACCTCGCATTGGTCGTCCTTCGGCACATTAAGTTTCCTAAATTCCATATCAAGGGTGTTAAACACCAGCATCTGCGACAGGAGCGGCTTCCCGTAGCCGGTCAGAAGCTTTACCGTTTCCAGGGCCATCATGCAGCCGAGCATGCCCGATACCGCACCGAGCACCGGAAAACCCATTTCCTCCCAGGCAGGGTCATCTTCGGGATATACGCAGTGTATGCACGAGGCGATCCTTGGGATAACGTTAAAGATGTATCCTTCCATGCCGTTCATGGCCGCTTCGACCATCGGAATGCCCTTTTCGACGCAGGC